>CAMZLX010000156.1 GCA_947311795.1 uncultured Zetaproteobacteria bacterium | reverse complement strand
CCTTGAACCCACCTTTGGCGGTATCAATTTGGAAGACATCAAAGCACCTGAATGTTTTATCATTGAAGAAGAATTAAAGAAGCGTGTCAATATTCCTGTATTGCATGATGACCAGCATGGTACCGCTGTGATTACCGCTGCGGCATTGATCAACGCGCTTATTTTACAAGATAAAAAGATTGAAGATGTAAAAATTGTTTGTCTTGGCGCAGGTGCGGCGGGTTTTGCCTGTATGAAGCTAATTGAATCCTTGGGCGCGCAGAAAAAGAATATGTATTTTCTCGACCGTAAGGGTGTAATTTATGAAAACCGCGGCGATGACTTACCTTTCCACAAAGCCTATTTTGCCAATGGTGACAAAGACACCAGCCTCGAAGAAATCATGGTGGATGCAGATGTCTTCCTTGGGCTATCGCAAGGCAATATGGTGAGCCCTGAGATGCTCAAAAGCATGGCGGACAAACCCATTATTTTTGCCATGGCAAACCCAACACCTGAAATCAATTATGATGTTGCCATGTCCACTCGCCCTGATTTAATCATGGCAACAGGACGCTCTGACCATCCTAATCAAGTCAACAATGTTTTGGGCTTCCCTTTCTTGTTTCGAGGCGCACTGGATGTGCGGGCAACCACCTTTAATGAAGAAATGAAGCTTGCTGCCGTATATGCGTTAGCTGAACTCGCGCGTGAAGAGGTACCTGCCTCCGTACTCAAAGTGTATGGGGATAAAGCGCTTAGATTTGGTCCTAAATATATCTTACCCAAACCTTTTGACCCACGCTTGATTGAAGTTGTGCCCACAGCCGTTGCCAAAGCCGCCGTGGATACTGGCGTTGCCAGACAACCGATTTCAGACTTTAACGCTTACGCACAAGACCTTGCAGGACGCATTGACCAGTCGCGCACCTTCATGCGTTTGATTACCGAAAAAGCCAAACAAAAACCAGCGCGTTTGATTCTGCCCGAAGGCGATGACCCAACGGTGATTCAAGCTGCAGCCGCCATGGCAAGCGAAGGTATTGCAAAACCAATGCTTTTGGGTGATATCAATGCTATTTCAACACAGGCCGATATGATGCGCATCAGTTTGGATGGTGTTGAAATCATTGACCCACACAAAGAAGACTCGCGCTTTTCCAGCCTTGCTGATGCGCTGTATTTTGACCGTAAACGCCAAGGCGTGTTGCGCCACGAAGCCGTTAAAATTCTTAGGCATGACCGCAATATTTTAGGCTCGCTATTGGTAAGGCAAGGTTTTGCTGATGGCATGTTAACCGGGCGCACCAAACATTATCCTGATGCACTTAGCCCCATGCTTAAAGTGCTAGGGCATGATGGACAAACAGGTGCAAAACACCGTGTTTACGGTATGTATATCCTGATTATGGAAGAGCATGCTTACTTCTTGGCGGACTGCACCGTGAATGTGGATATGGATGCGCAAGAATTAGCCGAGGTTGCCGTGCTCACGGCTGAAGCTGCGGCATCCTTGGGCTGGGAGCCTAAAGTTGCCATGTTATCGTTTTCTAACTTTGGCAGCTCGCACCACCCAGAATCGCAAAAAGTTGCTGATGCCGTGGCGCTACTGCATCAAAATCACCCCGATTTGCTTGTTGATGGTGAAATGCAAGCCGACACCGCAGTCAATGCAGATATTTTATCCCAATATCCATTTTCCAAGCTTCAAGATGGCGCCAATGTACTTGTATTCCCAACCATGCAAGCAGGTAATATTGCTTATAAATTACTTAAAGAATTGGGTGATGCCACTGCCATTGGTCCGATTCTTATGGGGCTGCCACATCAAGTGCATGTATTGCAAACAGGAGCAAGTGTTGATGATATTGTGAATATGGCTACCATTGCTTCTGCACGAACAACCAACTAGTTAAACCTTGGGGAGGGAAAATGCAGGATATTTTAACGCATGTACCATTATTTTCAGAGTTGGATGCGGAAGAGCTTGAATCCGTCAATAAGCTTATCACCTATCATGATGTGGCTAAAAAAACAGTGGTGTTACATGAAGGTGAAGATGGTGGTTCTTTATTTATCATCATCGATGGCTCAGTTAAAATATCCTACTACGCGCCCGATGGGCGTGAAATTGTTTTATCATTATTGGAGCAAGGTGCGTATTTTGGTGAAATGTCCTTGTTAGACAAGCAACCCCGCTCAGCAACAGTAAGCACATTAAGCGATTCCAAACTTGCCCAAATCCGCCGTGTTGATTTTGAACGTTTATTACTCCAGCAACCCAAAGTCTCCCTCAAACTTCTTGCAGAGACTGTCAACCGCTTGCGCCGCACCAGCCAGCTTTTAGAACGCGTCAGCACCATGGATGTGCCTCATCGCTTGTATTATTATTTAAAAGATTTTTCCACGCAATTTGGCAGAGAAGATGCTGATGGTATGATGATTGTAAAACTACCCACCCATCAAATGATTGCCGACCAACTATCCACCAGCCGCGAAACCATATCTCGTGCAGCGAGCGCCTTAAAAAAAGAAGGGATTATTATCAAAACAGATAACCCGGGCGAATCAAAAATGGATATGGAAGCCTTAGAAACCTTGCTGCAAGCCATTTATTAATATCCATAGACATTAGCCTAGCGGCTACCTATGCTTCTGCTTGAAAATACAATCTGCCATTGAAACACCTTTTGGAGTGAACCCATGGATGACAACAACCTAAATCCTGCAATTCCCGTCTTAATCGAAGACGAAATGAAGAGCTCATACCTTGATTATGCGATGAGCGTTATCATTGGTCGAGCTTTACCTGATGCTAGGGATGGTTTAAAACCTGTTCATCGCCGCATTTTATATGCCATGCAAGATTTGGGCTCCACAGCAGATAAACCGTACAAAAAATCTGCGCGTATCGTCGGTGATGTGATTGGTAAATACCATCCTCATGGTGATACAGCCGTTTATGATGCCATGGTACGTATGGCACAACCTTGGAGCATGCGTCACGTGTTGGTCGATGGTCAAGGTAACTTCGGTTCTGTGGATGGCGACTCCCCTGCTGCCATGCGTTACACCGAATCACGTATGAGTAAACTTTCTGCTGAGCTCTTAGCAGACTTAGATAAGGACACAGTTGATTTTGGTCCCAACTATGATGAGTCATTGTCTGAGCCTAAAGTGTTGCCCGCCAAGTTCCCTAATTTGCTTGTGAACGGCTCGCAAGGTATTGCGGTAGGTATGGCAACCAATATTCCACCACACAATCTTGGTGAAGCGATTAACGCCATTATCGCGCTGACCAAAAATGCAGATATTGATGATGAAGAACTGATGCAAATCATGCCTGGTCCTGATTTCCCAACAGCTGGCTTCATTTATGGACGCAAAGGTATGCGTGATGCATTTGCCAGTGGCCGTGGCTCTGTCACCATGCGTGCTAAAGTCGTTGTTGAGCGCAATGCTCGCACCAAGCGTGAATCCTTGGTGATTGCTGAGCTTCCCTACCAAGTGAACAAGGCTAAGCTGCATAAACATATTGCAGAATTAGCTAGAGACAAAAAAATCGAAGGTATTTCTGAAGTCCGTGATGAATCAGACCGCGATGGTATGCGTTTGGTCATTGATTTGAAACGCAACGAAGTTCCTGAAATCATCATCAACAACCTCTACAAACAAACACCAATGCAGTGCAACTTTAGCTGCAACTACTTATCCTTACTTGATGGACAGCCTAAACTTTGCGGTGTGCGTGAGCTTCTGCTTCATTTCTTAGACCACCGCCGTCAAGTGGTCACTCGCCGTTGTTTGTTTGATTTGAAAAAGGCAGAAGCCAAGCTTCATATTCTAGAAGGTTTATTGATTGCACTGGATAATATTGATGCCGTTATCAAATTGATTCGTGCCAGCAAAACAGGCGCTGAAGCCAAAGAAAACCTCTGCAACAAGTTCAAATTATCCGAAAAACAAGCCCAAGCTATTTTAGATATGCGCTTGCAACGGTTAACTGGTCTTGAATATGACAAAATCAAAGCTGACCATGATGAAACATTAGGCTTGATTACTTATCTCAAAGAAATTTTGGCTGATGAAAAGCTGTTGATGAAAGTTATTGTTGAGGAATTGGAGCAGGTGCGCGATAAATACGCCACCCCTCGCCTATCTGAAATCATTGACGAAACAGCAGAGTTATCCATTGAAGATTTAATTACCGAAGAAGATATGGTGGTTACCATTTCTAATGAAGGTTATATCAAGCGTAATGCAACCACCTTATACCGCGCCCAACGTCGTGGTGGTAAAGGCAAAACAGCCATGACCACCAAAGAAGAGGATTTTGTACAGCAGTTGATGGTGGCATCCACCCATGATTTCTTATTGTTCTTCTCGGATAAAGGGCGTGTATTCCGCAAAAAAGTCTATGAAATTCCACAAGCTGGTCGTGCAACCCGAGGTAAAGCTTTGGTCAACTTATTGCCAGTGGAAAAAGATGAAAAAATTTCAGCAACACTTGCTGTACGCGAGTTTGAAGAAGACAAGTATATCGTGATGGCAACTACCAATGGCATCATCAAGAAAACCCGCCTTACTGAATACAAAAATATCCGTACTAACGGTATTATTGCCATTCGCTTGGATGAGGACGATGATTTGATGGGTGTTGCGATTTCCAATGGTGAACAAGACATCATGCTTGCTTCGAGCAATGGTAAAGCCATTCGTTTCAGTGAAAAAGATTCACGCCCACTCAGCCGCAGTACCCGTGGTGTCACAGGCATCCGTATGAGTCCAGGTAATCGTGTGATTTCTATGGCAGTGGTTGCTGATAAAGCAACATTACTTGCCGTGTCTGAAAATGGTTTTGGTAAACGCACGGCTGTCAGTGAATACAATACCCAAAAACGTGGTGGACAAGGCGTGTTCACTTTGAAAACTGGTGGGCGCAATGGTGATATGGTTGCAGCACTTCAAGTGCTTGATGATGACCAAGTGATGATGATGACCGACACGGGCCGTTTGGTGCGCATTCGTATGAACGGTGTATCTGTGATTGGACGTAATACTCAAGGTGTTACCTTGATTGATTGCTCTGCCAAAGAGCGCGTGATTGGTGCGGTACGCGTAGCAGAAAAACAAGACGACCAAGACTATGATGTGGTTGAAAGTGATTTTGATGCCATTGAGCCCACAAAAGCTGAACCTACACAAGATAATGATGCTACGGATGCAGAAGGAACAAGTAAATGATTGATCGCAAATCACTGCGCAGCAATGCTTCAGCCATGGAAGAAGCATTAAAAAAACGTGGCGAAGGCGTAGTTGGCAAGGGTTCAGCTTGGGCTAAAGCCATTGCATTGGATGAAGTGCAACGCAAACTCAAAACAGAGTCTGAAAGCTTGCAAGCTGAACGCAATCGTGTTTCAAAAATTATTGGTCAAAAAAAAGGTGCTGGTGAAGATGCCTCAGACGAGCTTCAACGTATGGGCGAAGTCGGCAAAGCAGCCAAAGCTTTAGAGCTCAAAGCCAAAGAAGCCGAAGCAGACTTTTCTTTTATCTTGCTAGAAATTCCCAATATTCCACATGATTCCGTGCCTGAAGGCAAAGATGAAAATAACAATCAAGAAATTCGTGTTTGGGGAAACCCGCGTAGCGATGAAGTGCCTGCACATTGGGATATTGGCGAAGAATTAGGTATCTTAGACTTTGACACCGGTGTAAAGCTTGCAGGAAGTCGCTTTTCAGTGCTCAAAGGTGCTGGTGCACGCTTGGAGCGCGCTTTGATGCAATTCATGCTGGATACTCACGCCGATAAACATGGTTATGAAGAAGTCTGGGTTCCTGCTATTGCCAATCGTAAAACCATGACGGGCACTGGGCAGCTTCCCAAATTTGAAGATGATGCCTACCGCTTTGCTGAAGAAGATTTGTTTCTTATCCCAACGGCTGAAGTGCCTGTGACCAATATGTATCAAGATTCTATTCTTGAAGCATCACAACTTCCGATTAAACATTGTGCCTACACACCATGTTTTCGTCGTGAAGCAGGTTCTGCAGGTCGTGATACTCGCGGCATGATTCGCCAACACCAGTTTGATAAAGTTGAGCTGGTACAAATCGTTCAGCCTGAACAGGCTTTGGATGCTTTGGATGAATTATTATCCCATGCCATTGTGATTCTTGAAGCTTTAGAGCTGCCTTATCGCTTGGTCAATTTGTGCTCGGGTGACCTGGGTTTTTCTGCGGAAAAAACATTTGATTTAGAAGTGTGGTTACCCAGTCAAAACACATACCGTGAAATTTCTTCTTGTTCATCTTGCGGTCAGTTTCAAGGTAGGCGCGCAGGTATTCGTGTCCGTGATGAAAGTGGGAAGCCGCAAGCTGTTGCCACTATCAATGGTTCAGGGCTAGCGATTGGGCGCACACTTGTAGCCATCTTAGAAAACTACTGGCTAGATGATGGTAGCGTTAACATTCCCAAGGCTTTACAACCTTATATGGGTGGTTTAACACAAATCAGTGCCAGCAAAGGATAAACATGTTCTCCAAACGTTTATTGCCCTTCATTTTACTGTTATTGTTTTTGTCATCTTGTGCCACTAGTGATTTAACCTTGTCTGAGTCCGCTGAAAAAGATTATTATAAAGCTGAAAGTTTAATGGCAGAAGAATTCTACGGACGAGCCAACCTTTATTTAGGTAAATTTAATACCAAGTATCCATACAGTCGCTTTGCCACACCTGCTGAACTCTTGCAAATCAAAGCTGCCTACTTAAATGATGAGTACATTTTAAGTGAAGTATTTGCCAACCGTTTTCTAGAGGCGCACCCTATTCACCCTGAACTAGATTATGTGGAATATATTTTAGGTATGAGTTACTTCCAGCAATCGGAAAGTGAAAACCATGAACAGGTTTTTTCCAAAAAAGCGCGTAAAACATTTGAAGATTTATTGCAAAGAAATCCTGACAATATTTATGCAAGCGAAGTGACGGAAAATCTTCAATTGATCATCAATCGTATTGCAGAACATGAAATGATTATTGGAAAATTCTATTTTGACCATGAATATTATGTGGGCGCTGCCAACCGTTTTATTGTGGTCAAAAATGATTTTCTTAAATCCGATATTGCGCCTGAATCGTTGTATTGGTTAGCAGCATCATATATTGAACTGAAGCAGCATGATTATGCCCAAGAAGTTATCACAACGCTATCACAACAATTTTCGGGTAATACATGGCAGAAGAAAGCAGAAAATTTAATGTAATGCTACGTTATCTCTTGTTGATATCCTTGTTATGCTTAACGGCTTGCACCAGTGATAAAGATGACATCAACGCGCTCTTAGACCAACGCGATAATAGCATCAGTCATAAAGATATTTCTGCATACGCATCATTATTGAGTAATAATTATTTGCAAGAACATGGGCAGCTTGCCGTCCAAAGTATGCAACAGATTTTCTCACGTTTTGACCAGGTTGAAATGCACTCGCGTGATCGTAGGGTTCAAATCAATGATGAAAACCATGCCATTTGTGAGCAAACATATGTCTTAAAAGTGTTGGCAGATGGAGAATGGCGTAACATTGTGCAACGTGAACAACTCAACTTCCACCGTGAAAATGATGTTTGGAAAATCAACGGCGGACTTTGATGATAACATAGCTCTCGTAGCTCAGATGGATAGAGCGACCGCCTCCTAAGCGGTAGGCCACTGGTTCGACTCCAGTCGAGAGCACCATTCCTAAAATTTATATCAGACTATATTCGTTTATTATATAACTTTGTATCCTTATATATTAAATACTTATAACTAAATCAGGCTCTGAAACCTAATTTTCAATTCAATGGTTCGTCATTCCGCACTTGATGCGGAATCCAGTGACTTAAACAAACTGGATACCCAATCAAGTTAGGTATGACAAAATGATTGTAATCCACTTGTGATTTTTTCGACTTAGTCATATGATGAGTTTTCTATGATCCAAGAGATGAAACAACCACCATTAAGTCCGCGATTAAGCATCTACAAGTGGCGCTTAACCATGTTTGCCAGCATTGCCCATCGAGCCAGTGGCATATTTTTAGTGTTGGTGATGCCATTGCTATTTTGGCTACTTTTAAGCATGGCACATGGCAAAACAACCTATGCTTTTGGTCTGTATTGGCTGCAAGGCAGCTTTGGTACACTGATTTTATGGCTGACTTGCGTGGCTCTGTTTTATCACATGGCAAATGGTATTCGCTTTTTACTGCTCGACATCGGCAAAACCGATTCCAGAGAAGCCATGAAATTATCGGCAAAAATCGTGGTCTTTAGCAGCATCATTTTCGCACTTGTTTTGGCGATTAAAATATGAAACATCAAGACTTAGGCACAGCTCACACAGGATTCCACGACTGGTATTGGCAGCGCATCAGTGCGGTGGTTTTATTGTTCAGCATACCCGTGTTGATGGGTATTTTATTGCTCACCTACAATGGCAACATCAGTTTTAACCAACTCAACACATGGCTCACCCATCCCATCAGCAAAGCGGCAAGTATCTTGTTTTTATTCGCCCTGCTCACCCATGTGTGGACAGGTCTAAAAGTCATCATCGAAGATTATGTGCATACCACCGCCGCAAGGGTTATCCTCTTAAACATACTCTTGCTGCTGCTGGCTGGTTTTGCAGCGTATATGAGCTACCACATTTGGGCAGAACTCACCTACACTTGGGGTTGCATCCCCTGCGAAGGCAAATAATGGCATATTTATCCACCGACAAGGTTGAGCATCATCACCATGATGTGGTGATTATTGGTGCAGGTGGTGCGGGTATGCGCTGCGCGTTGCAACTTGCCGAAGCGGGTTATCGGGTGGCTGTGGTGTCCAAAGTG
>CAMZLX010000155.1 GCA_947311795.1 uncultured Zetaproteobacteria bacterium | reverse complement strand
GCTGGCATTCACCAAGTCTGTAAAACTATCGGGATATAACCAAGGGTGAATGGGGCATAAAATGCCAGCGCCTGCCCATGATGCTTCAGCAGCCACCTTACCCTTATCTAAGATAGAAACATCCGCGCCGCGCTGCTTTAACCGCAAGGCGGTGAGTAAACCAATAATGCCACCACCAATCACAACCACCTTCATGGCTTAACCTACCTGACCTGAAATATCTTGTGCAGAAAAATCAGGATAAAGCGCATCGGTAAAGTATAAACCATGCGCGGGTGCAGTTTGCGCTGCAACGCACCTGTTTTTATTGTCCAAAAGCTCTTTCATGTATTCAGGTTGCCATCGACCCATGCCAACAGCGGCAAGTGTACCCACAAGGTTGCGCACCATATGATACAAAAATGCATCTGCTGCCACATCAATGGTAATGATGTGCCCCTCTTGTTTCACTTCTAAAACCTTTAAATGACGCACGGGCGCATTGGCTTGGCAGCCAGCCGCACGAAAGGTGGTAAAATCATGTTCGCCCAACACAAGAGATGCGGCTTGATTCATTTTTTCAATGTCCAAAGGTTGAAACACCCACCATGTTTGTTTGTTATACAAGGCAGAACTGACTGAACGGTTCCAAATTTTATATTGATAACGCCGCTCAAAGCAATCAAATCGCGCATGAAAGTCATCAGACACAGCTTTGATGCCATGCACAAGCACACCACAGCCCTTTAAATGATAGTTTAAGCCCTTGATATAGGCATGAGGAGTGCTTTGCCATCGGGAGCGCGATACATCAGCATGAATAAGCATGTGTGTGGCGTGAACGCCCGAATCGGTGCGCCCTGCTGCGGCAAAGCTTGGATTTGAATCTTTACCCTCAATCTTGGCAATAGCAATTTCCAAAGCCTCTTGCACCGTAAACGCATTGTCTTGCCGTTGCCAGCCATGAAACTTAGCACCATCGAACTCAATCACCAAAGCAATACGTTGTGTTTCACTGCTCATAAATAAAATACCACCCAACCCATCACCAAGAAAGATACGTATAATACTAGTTTCTCTTCTATCACAGAAGTCGACTGAGCCATACTTTGTGCAAATGTATTATCCCAATCTTGCCATAATTCTGCAGCGGCTTGTTTGCTTACATTCAATACTGCGTGAATACTATCCACTAAAAAATTGGGTAATTGTTTCCACTTGCTTTGAGAGTGTTGCCATTCTTTTTTTTGCACAAAAAGAATATTCTGCACATCTCGTTTAAGTGTAAATAAAAGAAAAACATAGGGCATCAAAGCTGTGGCGTAGGGTAAATGGCGGAAGAAATGTAACCATTCCTCTTTTGTAAAAATACGAAACACAACAAGTGCTGCAAAAAACATCACAGCAATGTGTATACTCAAATAAAATCCGCGCATTAAACCTTCAATCGACAATGGTAAATAAATAGGTTGTTGAACCATCATTCCTGGCGTGAATAACCCTTGCATCAAAATTGTAGGTATAAAAAACCACAGTAACAACTTAAAGCTTCGCCATATATATTTGGCTTGTAGCCCTTGAACGCTCAGAACAGCAAGGTTAAGTATTAATAAAAGCAATATGGGTAACAACGCATCCATCGTTACCGCCCATATCAATTGTGAAACAAGAAAAAACCAACGAATCATCATCTTCGCTTATGTTGTGTCTTTACCCTCATCAAGCAATCCATCCAAGTCTTTTAATAAATTGTCAAGTTCATCAGAGGCACTAATTGTATCTAGAGGGACAGGATCTTGCGTATGAATATTTTCAAGCTCTTGTGTAATGCCGCCTGGTTCCAGCATTGGATCATCGGTCACTGAAGATGCACCAGACAGAGCATCATCAATATTATCAAAATGATGTAATGATTCCTTTTCACCTTCTCCCAGCATTTCTTTATTCTTTTCTACATCATTAAGCACAAAGGTTTTATCAAGGTCATCAGCTTCATCAAACATCACGTCAGATGTTCCTTGTACATCAATATTCAAATCTTCAATACTTGCTTCGCTTGCAAATTCATTAACATCAGTAAGGATACTTTCTTCATGCATTTCCAGCTCAGATAAATCAGCATCTAGGTCGGCAAGTAAATCCTGTTCACTTTCATTTACATCTACAACCATACTGATATCTAAATCCGTACCTTCATCATCCAAACCAAAGCGAACTGGATCAACTGTTGTAGTTGAAATATCTAAATCATCAAGACCTGTATCTAAACTATCGAGACTCTCAATTCCTGCATCAAGTAAGGATAAGTCATCATTTTCATCATCAGATATCACACCTAAGTCAACCAATCCACTATCTTCTAATGAAGATTTAGTATCCACACCCAAATCACCAAGGCTTACATCACTCAACCCTGAATCATCATCTTGTTCTGAATCCGCATCTGTTGCAGCATCACCTGCATCCATGATAAACGTTGCATCACTTTCATCATCCGATGTCGTATCAATATCTGCATCCAAATCAGGCAAATCAAAGTCCATCTCCAAATCATCAAGTTCAATGTTTACTGTACCATCAGCATTTAGCACTTCTTTTTGTTCATCGATAAGCGAAAGCTCATCCTCTTTCTCTCCAGCTAACAAACCAATCGATTCAACATCCCAATCTTCACCTGCTTCAGATTCATCTTTTTCTTTCAAGGCTTGGTTTGCATCTAAGAAAGGGTCTGTACTTTCGTCATCAATAACAACTGCTGTCGCATTTTTTTCCGCTTCCGTTTCATTTTTCAGCTTGTCCAGCTCAAAGTTATTCAAGCCTTCAACCATATCCAAATCAGAACCATCAGTAGATACCAATTGCGTTCCTTCGCCCAGCTGTACCTCAGCAGTTTCGCCTAAGTCCATATCTCCAAAATTAATAGAGTCAATGCCAAGAAGTTCATCGTCATCATCCAAAGTATTAGATTTCAAACCTTGTCCTATACTATCTACAAATTCTTCAATATCACTCTCCTCAGTACCCTCAACCCCTATTTCATCCAACTTACCATTCATGAGCGACCCACTTTCTTCTTCGGTAGGTGTTTCATTAGCATCTTCTCCATCACCTAGATCGGCAATATCAAAGTCAACATCCAAATCAGGTAAATCATCGCCTTGCGATTCTGTATCCACCGCAATATTTTCGGCTACTTCTTTACCTTTACCTATGTCACTAAAGTCAAAGTCAATCTCTCCGTCATCTGCACTTTCATCAAAATTAATGCCGCCTATATTAATATCGTTAACATTGGTTTTTTCTTCTGCAACATGTGCAGGCAAGTCTTCTAAAGTTACGTCATTTTCACTTTGTTGCAAAATACTATCTTCATCAGAAATCGCTGTTTCAAACACCGCCAAAGCATTGCCAGTCAAAGCAACTTTTGCAGTCGCAATCGCTTCATTCAATGCTGTTCCATCACCTTTAGCTTTCTGAACCTTCACCATTTTTACATGTGCTTCAGGGTTATCAGCTTCCAGCTTAAGTGCCATACGAACTTGTTGCTCAGCTTCATCTTCCATGCCATAACGCAAGTAAACATCAGCATCTTCGAGGTAATTTACATTTGGGTCAGGTGCTTCATCAGCATTAAACGGTTCTATTTCTCCTGTCTCCTCATCCGTTAGGTCAGGGATTTCTTCCAAATCACCACTTGTGCCAAATAAATCAGCTGCTTCCTCAGCGGAGCTATCCTCAGCAAAACTTGGCACCGCCGCTGGCATTTCAAACTCATCTGCATTCATGACTTTGGTAGCATCAAGAGTTGAATTAGCAACAGTTTCATCATCAAAGTCTTCTTCCAACATTGGGTCAGATGCTGCAGGATGTTCCCTTCCTTTGCGCATCAACAAGAACACAGCAACGAGTAAAGCCAACACTATCGCCCCAAGCGCGATTAGCGCATAAAGCATCCAATCAGCCATGCTCGAATCAACAGAAGAACTCACATTTGTTTTTGCCTTGTCCAACTGAGCTTTCAAACGTGTTATCACAAGCTCCAAGCGTTTGTTCTGTGCTTCCAGAGCCGCAGAATCAGCACTCATCTCGGGTGGCGTTGCTTTTACTCCACCAGCTGCGCCAGGGTTACTCTGCGCATCAACAAATTTACTTTCTACTTCAGCTAATTTTTTTTGTAATGCTGCAAACGCTTCATCTTTTTGGATAAGTTTCTTTTCAAGCACTTTAACAGCCATGTTCGAGCTATTTGCCTCGCCCATGGGGTTAGACACACCTTGCTTGTTAACATCAGTACCAGAATCATCATTCGCCGGCATAGCCACCGTAGGTTTATTCATTTCAGGTGCGTATACCGGCTGACTGGCTGTTCCTGTTGCCGTATGACCAATACGAACCCTGCTTGAATAGCGGTTGCGTTGTGCTTCAGCAATAGCTGCAAACTTAGGTTGCTTTTGCATGGCGCGCCATGCTTTTGTTTGTTGCGATAAAAACTGCTTCGCGGCAGAAGGCGTAATAACCGCGACCTCCTCAGCTGTTGGAACATCCAAATACGAGCCTGCTTTGATTAAATTGATATTATCATTTGAAAATTGGCTTCTATTTTTCTCAAACAAAGCAACCATTACTTGTTTATTGGTGAACGTATCATCCAAGCGCAATCTTTTTGCCACAGTCGTAATCGTATCCCCATAAACCATAGGGCCATACTTGGCTGTTCTTGCCCAGCCATCGTAGGCATTAAAGTTACTTGCAGAAGCTTCTGGTTCTGGCTCAACAATGTCTTCAAACGCTTCTTTTTTGTCTAACGTTTTACCTTCAGGAACTTTAGAAGTAAATGCGGAGGAGGATGTGGGGTCAACCGTTGCTGTATTGACTGCAACAAGTGGTTTTTTTGGTGCTTGGGCTGTGGCAGTTACCGAAGGAATATCAAGAAAAACAGGAACTTTTTTATAATGCGTTGAGCGACCATAACGCACCTTCAAGACCACATTAAAAAAGGCTTCATCAATAGCTGCTGCAGAACTTAACGTTACACGCACACCACGCTCATCATCGACAATGTCGGTGCGAATAGAGTCTAACACTGGATTACGATAAACTTCCAAAATACGGTAATCTGCAGCACTTCCAAGCTCAACCGAAGTTTTTCGTAATGTTTCGGAATCATTTAAACGAAGGGGAACTTCAGCATAAAATGGCTCACCCATTTTGCTCGCAACATCCACCTTGCCAAAGGACACTGCCCAAGCACCTTGAATGCCTAATAATACAACAAATGTAGTTCCCAAAAGAACATGCATGGTTCTTTGAAACATGCCTGCCTCCTCTTTCCGCCTAACCTACATCCGACGCATCGGGAATATGTTAGCGAATTAAAATTTCTGCTATCTGCACTGCATTTAGAGCCGCGCCTTTACGCACATTATCGGCTACGACCCATAAGTGCAAGGAATTTCTAGAAGAATTGTCATTTCGTATGCGGCTAATCCACACAGGGTCCGAACCCGCAGCTTCCGATGGCATAGCGTAATCTTCAGTCGCAGGATCATCCACAACACATATACCATCAGCATCGGCAAGCAAGTCTCTCGCCCTATCCGCATCCATATCACCACCAAATGTGATATTGACTGCTTCAGAATGACCATAAAACACAGGGACGCGCACTGCAGTCGCAGTTACTGCAATATCCGCCCCCATAATTTTAACCGTTTCATCCATCATCTTCCGTTCTTCTTTGGTATAGCCGTCTTCCATGAAAACGTCAATCTGCGGAATCACATTAAATGCAATCCGCGCAGGAAACACTTCAACTTCAGCCGACTGACCATTCAGCAATGCACCTGTTTGTTTTGCCAATTCTTCAATCGCCACGCCACCAGCACCTGACACCGCTTGATATGTGGATACGTTCACCCGTTCAATTGGTACCGCATCATGCAAGGGTTTTAATGCAACCACCATCTGAATGGTAGAGCAGTTTGGATTGGCAATGATGCGATTATACCGAGCCATCTCCAATGCCTCGGGATTTACCTCAGGCACCACCAATGCAATCTCTTCATCCATACGCCATGCGCTTGAATTATCCACTACGTAACAGCCTGCTTCCGCAAACCGTGGTGCATGTTCTTTGGAGGTTCCCCCACCCGCTGAAAACAACGCAATATCCACACCTTCTGGCTCAAATGTTGCTAAATCTTGTACCACAACATCCTTGCCATTGAACGACACCGTAGAGCCAGCACTTCGGCTGGATGCGACGGGTATCACTTTTGCGATGGGAAACTTTCGCTCCGCCAAAATTTCGAGCATCACCTGCCCAACAGCGCCTGTCGCGCCCACAACAGCAACCACATAGCCTTCTTCTTTTTCAGGTAAAAAACGTTCCATCATATCAAATCCCCCAAAACCTTACATACAGCATCACCCATAGCTGAACATGACACAGGTGTTTGTCCATCTGCCAAATCTACTGTGCGCACACCTGCATCAAGCGTGTTTTCCACAGCTTGCTCAACCTTCTCTGCCAAGTCCGCACGGTTTAATGAAAAACGCAACATCATAGCCACCGATAAAATCGTTGCCAAAGGGTTTGCTTTATCTTCACCTGCAATGTCGGGTGCAGAGCCATGGATGGGTTCATACATGGCAAATTCTTCGCCAATCGAAGCTGACGGTAACATACCAATGGAACCTGTCAGCATGGATGCTTCATCGGATAAAATATCACCAAACAAGTTGCCTGTGACAATCACATCAAACTGTTTGGGATTGCGAATCAACTGCATGGCAGCGTTGTCCACATACATATGCGATAATTCAACATCTGAAAACTCAGCTTGATGCACTTCAGTCACAATCTCACGCCATAATTCAGACACTTCCAAAACATTGGCTTTTTCAACACTACATACTTTATTCGAGCGTAATCTTGCTGCTTCAAATGCCTTGCGTGCGATACGGCGCACTTCAGATTCGCGGTAACGCATGGTATTAAAACCACTACGCTCACCTTTATATTCTTCAAACCCGCGCGGCTGCCCAAAATAAATGCCCGACACCAACTCACGCACCACTAAAATATCCACACCTTGCACCACTTCTGGTTTCAAGGTGGAAGCTTCAAGCAATTGGTCAAACACTTTGGTTGGGCGATAATTGGCATACAAACCCAAATCTTCACGGATACGAAGCAAACCTGCTTCAGGACGAAGGGGTTTATCCAAAGCTTCCCATTGTGGGCCGCCAACTGCGCCCAAAAGCACAGCATCGGATGCTTTGACCAAAGCTTGGGTCGATGAAGGATAAGGGTCTTGTTCAGCATCATAAGCCGCGCCACCAATGGACGCCTCTTGCCACGTTGCACCCAAATCAAACTTTTGATTCAGCACTTCCAGCACTTTAAGCGCCTCATTTACAATTTCAGGGCCAATACCATCACCCGGCAATACCGCAATTTTCACCGACATAACCACTCCTTATTCTTTTCCCAACAGCTTTGAAAGGGTCGCAGCATAAGGATTTAAACTATTGAGTGCAATCAGAAGACTTCAAACTTGATTGCAAGCATTTATCACGTACCATCGCCATCTTCAACATCAACTAAACAAGAAAGATACGTGTGAGGACAATAATCATGGATGCAAATTCAGCGCAACAAGCCGTACGTGAAGGCAAATCCATTGCAGGGCAAGACTTTTCAGGCGTAGATTTAAGAAATGCCAACCTTGCTGGCGCAGACTTAACAGGCTGTAGTTTTCGCCATGCCAATCTCAGCCATGCCGACCTGCATGATTGCAAGCTTATCAATTGTGATTTTCGTGAAGCCGATTTGACTGCAACCAACCTTATCAACGCCGATTTAACAGGTGCAAAACTTCGCCGTGCCAATTTGAAGGGCAGCATGCGCTTGGGTGCAAAAATCAAAACATACGCACTCAAAGGTGCATATTTAAGCGGCCCACCAGCATATCAGGATTAACCATGACAAATAATATACGTTCACTTCCTGGGGCTTTCCCCTTACACCAAGACAAAACCTATATCAGCGAAAGCGAATGGGTGATTTGGAAGCTATTGTGCCGCCCCATTGAAAACCTACCCCAAAACACACCCCAAGAATTATGTGAAGCCACAGGTGGTCAAATCAGCGAAGCGCGTTGTGATGAGTTGATTCGCATTGCCAACATTGCCACGCTCACAGGCATTGGCACATGGATAGCACGCCTTTTGGCAGAAACAGGTTACGATGTGAATGACGTATGCGATAAACCTGCTAATGTTTTGTTGGATGGTGTGAATAAACGTTTGGGTTACAACTTATGCAATGATGCAACGATACGCGCATTTGAAAAGCTTCAACTTCAATGGCGCGGTGAAGAAAAGGCGGAACAATCATGAACGACAGAATTTTAATCACAGGTGGTGCAGGTTTTATTGGTTCTAACCTTGCGGCTGCCCTGCTTAAACGCCCCAACACCGATGTGGTGATTGCTGATGATTTTTCTTCAGGAGACTGGCGCAATTTGATTCATGTAGATGCAGAAGTTCGCGCTGTATTTTGTGATGATGCTCAATTGCTTCAGGATATTGCCAGCGGTCATTTCTCTGCGGTGTACCATGAAGCGGCGATTACAGACACAACCGTGATGGACCAAAAATTGATGATGAACGTCAACACCGATGCCTTTGCTGCTATTTTGGAAGCGGCAAACAAAAGTGGTACACGTGTGATTTACGCATCATCCGCTGGCACCTATGGCAATTCACCTGCCCCCAACCGCATTGGTTCGGGTGAAGAACCTGAAAACATTTATGGCTTTTCCAAACTTGCTATGGATAGAGTTGCCGCCCGTTGGTATGATAAACACAGCGCACCCATCATTGGCTTGCGTTATTTCAATGTATATGGCCCTGGCGAACACCACAAAAACGAACATGAAGGCACCAAAACTGCATCCATGATTTTGCAATGGTATCAAGCCATTCAAGCGGGCAATCCGATTCGTTTGTTTGAATTTGGTGAGCAACGCCGTGATTTTGTGTATATCGGCGACGTGATTGGCGCCAACCTTGCAGCCCTTGATGCACCGCGTTCTGGCGTGTGCAATGTTGGCTCAGGCAAAGCCCGCTCATACAACGATATTATCAGCAATTTAAACCGTATTCTGAATATCGAGCATCCCACAGAATATATTCATAATCCTTACCCATTCTTCCAAGACCACACCGAAGCGGACTTGACAGAAACCCAAGCGATTCTTGGCTGGAAACCCCAATTT
>CAMZLX010000154.1 GCA_947311795.1 uncultured Zetaproteobacteria bacterium | reverse complement strand
CCTGCGCTGCGTATGGGTGATGCATTGGGTGGTCACATGGTGAGTGGACATATTGATGATAAAGCCAAGGTGATTGAGATTTTAGCTGTGGGCGAGCACAAACAATTCACCTTTGAAGTGCCTGAAATGTTAAAACAATATATTGTGACTAAAGGTTCGGTCACGTTAAATGGTGTGAGCTTAACCGTGAATACGGTTGAAAATAATCAGTTTAGCGTTAACTTGATTCCACACACCTTAGCAAACACCAATTTGAATGCCTTGCGTGTGGGCGATGTTGTTAATTTGGAAACAGATTTGATGGGTCGTTATGTGGCACGTATTTTGGATTGTAAAAGTGAGTAAAATGATGGTGGAGAAAACATGAGCCTTGACCCTTGTGATGAGTTGATTGAAGAGCTGCGCGCTGGGCGTATGATTATCCTTGCCGATGATAAAGACAGGGAAAATGAAGGCGATTTGGTGATGGCGGCAGAGTGGGTAACCCCTGAAGCGATTAACTTTATGGCAACCCATGGGCGTGGTTTGATTTGTTTAACATTGGAAGAAGACCAAGTGAACAAACTGGGTTTGCCGCTGATGACACAAAACATCAATTCTAAATTTAAAACCAATTTCACGGTATCCATTGAAGCGGCAGAAGGCGTGACCACTGGTATTTCTGCATTTGATAGAGCGCATACGATTCGCACAGCAATTGGCGATAATGTAACTGCAACAGATATTCATTCGCCAGGGCATGTGTTCCCCCTTAAAGGGCAAGATGGAGGGGTGTTGGTGCGCGCTGGTCATACTGAAGCGAGCATTGATTTGGCAAGGCTTACAGGTCTAAAACCTGCAGGTGTGATTTGTGAAATCATGAATGAAGATGGCTCTATGGCGCGTATGCCTGAGCTGAAAAAGTTTGCTAAAAAACACAGTATCAAAATCGGTTGTATTGCAGACTTGATTTCCCACAGATTAAAGCATGATTCATTGGTCAAACGCGAAGTGGAAGTGCGTTTGCCTACTGAATTTGGCGATTTTAAAATGATAGGTTTTAGTAACCTTGTGGATGATGCCGAACATGTGGCGTTGGTGATGGGTGAATGCAACCCTGAAGAGCCATGTTTGGTGCGTGTGCATTCGGAGTGTTTAACGGGTGATGTATTTACCTCCCGCCGTTGCGACTGTGGTTCGCAGCTGCATGCTGCCATGAAACAAATCGCTGAAGCAGGCTCAGGCGTACTTTTATATCTGCGTCAAGAAGGTCGGGGTATTGGTTTATTCAACAAGTTAAAAGCCTATTTATTGCAAGATGCAGGTCACGACACCGTTGAAGCCAATCAGAAGTTAGGTTTTAAAGCAGATTTACGGGATTACGGCATTGGCGCGCAAATTTTACGTTCACTAGGCTTGCGTAAGCTGCGTTTGCTCACCAATAATCCGAAAAAAATTGTTGCCCTTGATGGGTATGGTTTGGAAGTTACCGAACGGGTGCAGCTGACCACATTTGCCCATGAAGAAAACATCCATTATTTGGAAACTAAACGCGACAAAATGGGACATATGTTTGAAGATTTGACAGGCAAAGGAAAAAAATATGAGTCTTGATGCTCCAACATTAGAGGGTAAGGTGGATGCAACAGATTTGCGTATTGGCATTGTGGCTGCGCGATTCAATGAAAACATTACCAATGCTTTAACCGAGGGCGCAGTTGAAGCTTTGAAAAAACATGGCGCAAGCGATGAGAATATGACAGTTGTTCGGGTGGCTGGTGCGCTTGAAATTGGTACGATTGCGCAGCGTATGGCAAAGTCTCAAGCCTATGATGTGATTGTGTGTTTGGGTTGCGTGATTCGTGGTGGTACGGCACATTTTGATTATGTGTGCCAAGGTGCGATGGATGCGATTAATCACATTGCCGAACGTGGCGATATTGGGGTGGGCAATGGTGTGCTCACTGTTGATACCTTAGCGCAAGCAGAGGAAAGAACAGGCGGTGCACATGGGCATAAAGGTGCGGAGGCAGCATTAACAGCCGTTGAAGTTGCCCAAGCCTTGAAAAACTTAGAACCTATGGTGGAAAACGCGTGAGTAAGTCTACAACGAAGAAAAAAAGCCCGAATCGTCATCTTGCCAGAGAGTCGGCTGTGGAAGCTTTGTATGCTTGGCATAGTGGTGGTAATGATGCGGCGACGATTCCCAACCTTTTGGCAGACCGCTTGAAACAAGATGATAAAAATGGGCAAGATGAAGATTATTTGCGTGAAATTGTTTATGGCGTCAGTGAGTATCATGATGCTTTGGACACTTTAATTGGTGCTGCAGTACAAGGCAGAAGTTTGCGAAGCATTGCCCATGTGGAATTGAATATTTTGCGTATTGCGGTATGGGAGTTGCAATATCGTTTGGAAATTCCTTACCGCGTGATTATCAATGAAGCCTTGGAGCTTACGCGGGCGTATGCCGATGAGCCATCACGTGGATTCATCAATGGTGTGATTGATAAAGTAGCGCAAACATTACGCACGGATGAAATAAAGGCGTAACCAAACTGAGCTAGGGGGTCGTTTTGGAATACATTGAATGTACACATTGCGGTAAGCGTTATGCAGTCAACGATAAAATACGTGCCTCTGAGGGTGAGTTTGCCCGCTGTAAGAACTGCTTAGAAAAATTTATGATTGTTGTTCAAGATTCAAAAGAACGAGACGAGGACACCAAAGAACAAAACCTCAATGCAACAAGCGGTTGGGAGCCAACATTAACTGCCCCACCTCATCAGGCAATTATGCTCAAAGCGGATGATAAAAAAACTTTGGCAGAAGATAATGATGAGGTGGAAGCTCAAGAGATAGATTGGGACCCATCGTTAACGATGCCCGAAGTTGAAGTGAGAAATGAAGAGGAAAGTGAAACATTAAGCGATGAGGAGGCACAGGCGAAGGCAGAACAAGTCTTGGCCTCTATACAACAGGAAAAAAAGAAAAAATTAATAATGTTTGGTTTGTTGGGTGCTGTTTTAATATTGCTTGCCTTAACTTTATACATGGTATTATCAGGTGAGGAAAAAGTTATTCAACAGCAAACAGCTTTCATCAAACGTGCTACCCCACAAGAGCTGGATCAACAAAACACAGAATGTCGTATTGCAGCAGCGCGTCAGTGGTTGCTTGATTATAGTGCCATGCATGACAACTATGATACAAAGACCTTTATAAACATGGTAAAACAAAGTGAAAGTCGTGTGGATGCTTTATCAAACTCATGTAAAACGCCTGACCTTTCAAATATTATCCTTGATGCAGCCACAGTAGGTGATAAACCTGAATGGTTCGCAGCTGAAATTCAGGCTATCTCCAGAAAATAAAGGGGAAATAACATTTTTTAATCTTAAGGGGTTGAAAAGTATTTTGCATATCCCTATCTAAGTGGTAAGTGATTTATTTAACGAAACTTATGACGAAGATAGTAGGAGAAATAAAATGGCAAAAGTAATTGGTATTGATTTAGGAACCACCAACTCATGTGTGGCGGTGATGGAAGGGGATACAGCGAAAGTTATTCCAAACAGTGAAGGCGATAATACAACACCATCAGTGGTTGGTTTTACGGGTGACGAGCGTCTTGTCGGTGCGGCAGCCAAACGCCAAATGGTCACCAACCCAGAAAAAACATTTCATGCAGTGAAACGTTTGATTGGACGTAAGTTTGATTCAGCAGAAGCCAACCACCATAAAGAATTGGTATCTTATTCTATTGTTAAAGCAGATAATGGTGATGCTTGGGTTGAAGTGGACGGTAAAAAAATGAGCCCGCAAGAGATTTCTGCAATCACATTGCAAAAAATGAAATCAACTGCCGAAGATTATTTGGGTGAAGAAGTGAAAGATGCAGTGATTACTGTGCCTGCATATTTTAATGATTCACAGCGTCAAGCAACCAAAGATGCGGGTGCGATTGCGGGTTTGAATGTGTTGCGTATTGTCAACGAGCCAACAGCGGCAGCCTTGGCGTATGGCTTGGATAAAACTGAAGAAAACCACTTGATTGCTGTTTACGATTTGGGCGGTGGGACATTCGATATTTCCATCCTTGAAATTGGTGATGGTGTGTTTGAAGTGAAAGCAACCAATGGTGATACATTCCTTGGCGGTGAAGATTTTGACCAAGTGTTGATTAAATATTTGGCGGATGAATTCAAAAAAGAACACGGTGTTGACTTAACCAAAGACACTTTGGCATTGCAACGTTTGCGTGAAGCAGCGGAAAAAGCAAAAATCGAACTGTCATCCAGTCAACAAACTGAAGTGAACCTTCCGTTTATTACAGCGGATGCTTCAGGACCAAAACATTTATTGGTGAAAGTATCGCGCGCTAAATTTGAATCTCTTGTTGGTGAGTTGGTTGAAAACTCGCTTAAACCATGCGCAGCTGCATTAAAAGATGCAGGTGTGAAAGCTTCAGATGTTCATGAGGTTGTTTTGGTGGGTGGTCAAACCCGCATGCCTTTGGTACAAGAGAAAGTGAAAGCATTCTTTGGCACTGAGCCACACAAAGGTGTGAATCCTGATGAAGTGGTTGCTATTGGTGCTGCGATTCAAGGTGCGATTTTGACAGGTGATGTCACAGATGTGTTGTTGCTTGATGTCACACCATTATCACTGGGCATTGAAGTGGAAGGTGGTTTGTTCAATAAAATTATTGAGAAAAACACAACCATTCCAACCAAGAAATCTCAGACTTATACCACGGCTGCAGATAACCAAACGGCTGTGACTATTAAAGTGGCACAAGGTGAGCGCGAAATTTTCTCGGCAAACAAACAACTTGGTTTGTTTAACCTTGAAGGTATTGCACCGGCTCAGCGTGGTATGCCGCAAATTGAAGTGACCTTTGATATTGATGCCAATGGTATTATTCATGTTCATGCCAAAGATAATGGTACTGGCAAAGAAACTTCAATTCGTATTGAATCTGGCTCTGGTTTGAGTGAAGAGGAAATCGAGCGCATGACCAAAGATGCGGAAGCACATGCTGAAGAAGATGCGAAATTAAAAGAAAATATTGAAGCGAAAAACCGCGCGGATCAGCTTGTGTTCGCCACCGAAAAATCTTTGGAAGAGCATAGTGATGCGGTGGATGAAGAAACCATCACTGCGATTAAAGAAGCTTTGGACGTATTAAAAGAAGCGCTTAAAGGCGATGATTTTGAGGCGATTAAAGCTGCTGAAGAAGATTTGGGCAAAAAGTCGCAAAAGCTTGGTGAAGCTGTGTATCAAAAAATGCAAGAGGAACAAGCAGCTCAAGAATCAGGTTCTGCGGATGCGCCTGAAGCGGGTTCTAATAAAGCTACGGACGCAGATATTGTGGATGCCGAAGTGGTGGATGAAAACGATAAAAAATAAGCTGTGCCTCGTGGCTTAAGGAAAAGTGGGAGTGGGGTTGAAAAGCCCTGCTCCTTTTCTGTTTTTTGAATAATGTTGCAACGATTTAATTTTAGGAGATTTGGGTGAGTAAACGAGATTATTACGATGTGTTGGGTGTAGATAAAGGTGCGGATAATAATGATATTAAACGTGCTTATCGTAAGCTTGCGATGAAGTTTCACCCCGACCGTAACCCTGATGATGAAAAAGCGGCGGAATCTTTCCGCGAAGTCACTGAAGCATACGAAGTGTTATCGGATGCTGATAAACGCTCACGTTATGACCAATATGGGCATGCAGGTGTGGATGACCAAATGGGTGGTTTTGGTTCTGGTGGTTTCCAAGGCTCACACGCATACCAAGATTTTGGTGACTTGTTTGGTAGCATGTTTGGCGATGCTTTTGGCGGTGGTGGCGCAGCGCAAGCCAACAATCAAGGTTCAGATTTACGCTATAATTTATCTATTACGCTTGAAGAGGCAGCCGTAGGCAAGGAAGTTGAGCTAGAAATACCTAAACATGAGTCCTGCGGTACGTGCAGTGGTTCAGGCGCGCGCCCTGGCACCAATCCAGTGCCTTGTTCAACATGCGGTGGGCATGGTCAAGTGCAGATGCAGCAAGGATTCTTCGCAGTGCGCCGTCCTTGCCCTAGTTGCAATGGTTCAGGTAAGAAAATTGAATCACCGTGTGTCACTTGTGGCGGCACAGGTCGCAAAAAAGTGAAGAAGAACCTCAAGGTTAAGATTCCTGCAGGTGTGTATGATGGCGCACAAGTTCGTGTGGCGGGTGAAGGCGAAGCTGGCACCAATGGTGGTGCTTCGGGTGATTTGTTTATTGTTGTGCGCATCAAAGAACACTCTATTTTTGAGCGTGATGGCGCAGACCTGCACTGTGAAATGCCGATTACTTTCCCGCAAGCAACATTGGGTGCTGAAGTGGATGCGCCAACCTTGGATGGTAAAGTAAAAATTAAAATCCCAGCAGGCACGGAAAGCGGGCGAGTATTCCGCTTGCGAGGGCATGGTGTTAAAGATGTGCGTGTTCGCCAGCAAGGTGACTTGTATGTGCGTGTGCAAATTGCCGTGCCTAAAAAGTTAACGGATAAACAGAAGGACTTGCTCAAAGCATTTGCTCAAGAGACGGGTGATGAAGTCTATCCTGAGCGTTCATCATTTTTGGGCAAAGTTAAAGATTTGTGGGATGATTTGGCAAGCTGAGCTATTGGCTATAATGTAGGGTTTTCATCAACAGCAGTCACAAGGAGATAAGTATGCGTATCATCATTACAGGTGCTTCAGGTCGAATGGGACAAATGCTTATCCGTGCTGTGGTTCAAGCCCAAGGTGCAGCAGAGCTGGTTGGTGCAACAGAGCGCGCCAGCGCTCCCAGCATAGGTAAGGATGCAGGTGTGATGTTGGGCTTGGATGCGCTAGGCGTAAACATTACAGATAATTTGGCAAACTGCGGTGCAGCAGATGTCTTGATTGATTTCACCTCACCGGAAGCATGTTTGAATCATGCAAGATTTGTGGCTGACCACAATATGGCAATGGTGATTGGTACAACGGGTTTTGATGTTGACCAACAAGCTGAACTTGATGCAATTCTTAAAGATTCACCCACGGTGGTTGCAGCCAATTATTCTGTGGGTGTGAACCTTGCTTTGAATCTTATTCAGCAAGCAGCTGCAGTATTAAATGCGGATTATGATGCAGAAATTTATGAGGCACACCACAAACATAAAGTGGATGCCCCATCAGGTACGGCACTCGCCATGGGTAAAGCATTAGCCGCAGGTCGTGATGTGAAGCTTGATGATGTTGCTGTGTACAGCAGAGAAGGCATTACGGGTGCTAGAGAAAGTGGAAGCATAGGTTTTTCTGTGGTGCGTGGGGGTAATATTGTGGGCGACCATAAAGCCATGTTTATCGCCGATGAAGAACGCATTGAAATCAATCACTTTGCATCGGATAGAATGGTGTTTGCCAAAGGTGCGGTTCGCGCAGCGCTTTGGTTAAAGGCGCAACGTGCCGGGCGTTATGATATGCAGGATGTTTTAGGGCTGAAATAAGCCATGAATAAGCAAGCTGCGGAGCGAGGCTTTACCCTGATTGAAACCTTGGTGGCGCTTGGTATTGCAGCCGTGGCGCTCACCGCATTAGCAGGGCGTTTGGGTTTATCCGCAGATACACAACGCACATTGATTGTGCATTCAACTATGCTGGAAGTCGCAACGAATATTTTAGAGCAACAGCGCTTAAGTGCGGTGGTGCAACTCGATGATAAAGACGGTGATATTGAGGCGCGAGGCATGAAAATGCATTGGAAGTTATCCGCTGAAAAAACGCAATTGGATAATTTTGTGCGCCAAAATGTGGTTGTTTCCTATGCGGATGAACCTGATGTGTCTTTGTTTTTATTCCATGCCAAGCCGTAAACCTTCCCAAGGGTTTACCCTACTTGAAGTGCTGCTTGCGATTGTGGTATTTTCCTTGATTGCATCAGTAACATATACAGCGCTAGGCCCCGCAGGTGAAGGTTTTGCTATGCTCAAAGAAAGCCGGGTGCAATTGGAAAAGCAGCAGTGGGTGGGCAAACAGTTGCGCCGTGATGTATCTTATTTGAGCAAGTCTGAAGATAAAAGTATACCTGTGGTAAAACTTACCAACGATAGTCGTGGGCAAGATGACTTTGATGAGTTGCAACTTTTGATTCGTGACCCGATGTATCCGGGTTTAACATTGGTGCGTTATTATGTGGATGAAGATACCAATACATTAAAACGAGAAGCCATCAGCCCTTGGGCGCGAACCCATGTGGAACCGATTGCTTGGGATTTGGCTGAAGTAGAATCCTTTGCGGTGGAAGTGTTTGTGGCGAAATCAGGTTACAAACAAGTGCTTAATCAGCAGAAACCTCCTGTGATACCAAAGATGATTAAAGTGACGGTTCGTGATGAGCGAGGTGAGATGCGCTATGATTTGCCTGTGTTTATTCAGTAACACGCTTTTTGTTTTTCGTTGACAGTGTAACATATGCCTTATAGAAATCGCTTGTCTTTGATACATGAGATGACTGCAAGTTTCATATCCGCAGCAAAATCTTTTAAGACAATTCTTTATTGATACCCTATTTATTAATTTGTTTATGCAAGATTATTATCATATGCAAAACAATGGAGTTTTACATTTATGACCGCTGATGACGCAACCGCAACACCCGAAGCAACTACACCTGAAGTGTTGAAAAAACCTGCACGCAAGCCGCGTGTGAGTAAGAAAAAGACCGATACTGAGTCAGGTGCTGAAGTGGTTGAGAAGCCCAAACGTCGTCGTCGCCGCACCAAAAAAGAAATGGAAGAAGCCAGAGCTGCAAAAGCAGCTGAAAAGGGTGTTGAAAAACCCAGTAAAGCGCCAAAAAAACAGGTTGAATCTAAAGTTGAAAAAGTGGAAGCCAAGTCAAAAGTGAAGTCAGGGGCAGAAGCCGAAGGTAAAGCTGCTGGCACACCATCAGAGTCAAAGGAAATATCGGATAGCGGTGGTGAGCAAGGCGAGAAGCAACATCAATCACGCCACCCAAGACATAGAAATGGGCGTAACAACCATAGAAATGGGCGTAATAAAAACAGTCGCCGTAACAAAGAACATCAGGAAGAAGAACCTGTTTCAACTGAATTTGAAGGTATCACCCTGCACTTGCAGGAAGTATCCTCCATGTCGCAACAAGAGCTTTTGGATAAAGCGGATGAATTGGGCATTGAAAATGCTGCAGGTAAACGTAGGCAAGCGCAAGTTTTTGCTATTCTAAAAGAACATAGTTTACGTGGTGGTACGGTAATTTCGGAAGGTGTACTTGAAATTCTTCCTGATGGTTATGGTTTCTTGCGTACAGCAGAAGCTGATTATGTATCGGGCACAGATGATGTGTATGTATCCAATCAACAAATTCGTCGCAGTTATTTGCGTAAAGGTGATTTGGTCGCTGGTGAAGTGCGCGCACCACGCAGCCGCGAAAAATATTTTGCACTTAAAAGCGTTATCTCTATCAATGATGAAGATCCATCTGTTGTACGCACCAAGGTGTTGTTTGAAAACCTAACCCCTGTTTACCCAAATGAACGTATTAAAATGGAAATTGAAGACCCAACACGTAAAGATGTGACTGGTCGGGTGATTGATTTGGCTGCACCTATTGGTAAAGGACAACGTGGTATTTTGGTGGCGCCTCCGCGCACAGGTAAAACAGTGATGATGCAGGCGATTGCCCATGCGATTGAAGCCAATCATCCTGAAATTCATTTGATGGTACTGTTGGTTGATGAGCGCCCTGAAGAAGTGACCGATATGAAACGTTCGGTCAAAGGCGAGGTGGTGTCATCTACGTTTGATGAGCCACCACAACGTCATGTGCAAGTGGCTGAAATGTTGATTGAACGTGCTAAACGCTTGGTTGAACATGGGCGCGATGTAGTTGTTTTATTAGATTCCATTACGCGTCTTGCACGGGCTTATAATATTGTTTCTCCATCTTCAGGCAAAGTATTGTCGGGTGGTGTGGATGCTAATGCTTTGCACAGACCCAAGCGTTTCTTTGGTGCAGCGCGTAATATTGAGGGTGGAGGTAGCTTAACCATTATCGCCACAGCTTTGGTAGATACGGGAAGCCGCATGGATGAAGTTATTTTTGAAGAATTTAAAGGCACAGGTAATATGGAGATTCAATTGAATCGTCAGCTTGTGAATAAACGTACTTTCCCAGCCATTGATGTAGCAGCCAGTGGCACACGCAAAGAAGAGTTGTTGGTTGATCCAGCAGAGTTATCGAAAATGTGGGTATTGCGTCGTATTATGTCGCCTATGGATACGGTGGGTGCAATGGAATTCTTATTGGATAAACTTAAAGTTACCAAAAATAATGCTGAATTTTTTGATTCAATGAACAAGTAAAAAACAATTGAAAAAATAGGGGTGCGGCAAGGGCTGACTTGCTATCATAGATGATAAAGCTATGATGCCCTAGCTTTATTGGGTATTAAGGAGACAAATATGGGTGATTCAACACAATTTATTATTGCAGGCAATTGGAAAATGAATGGTTTACTGAAAGAGAGCTTGGCTTTTGTTGATGCATTGAGTGCCAATCCTAAACCAGATGCTGTTGACATGGTCATTTGCCCGCCTTATACCTTGCTTCATCCCTTGGCAAAACCGTTTGCAGATAAAGGTGTAGCCTTGGGTGCAGAGAATATGTATTTTGAAGAAAGTGGTGCATTTACAGGCTCCATTTCACCCTTAATGCTTAAAGATGCAGGCTGCCATTATGTGATTCTTGGTCACTCGGAACGCCGTGATATTATGCATGAAGGTGATACATTATTGCGTAAAAAATTGGATGCAGCTTGGGGTGCTGGTTTAGAGCCTATGTTTTGCATTGGCGAACATTTGGAAGAACGCGAAGCAGGTACAACGAACGATGTGTTAAAACAACAATTATCGGTGCTTGCAGGTACAGATACAAGCTTACCCTTGGTGGTGGCTTATGAACCTGTTTGGGCGATTGGCACAGGAAAAACAGCTTCACCAGAACAAGTTGCAGAAACCCATTCATTTGTACATGCAGAGTTAGCAAACTTGGGTCGCACTTGCAAAGTTTTATACGGTGGTAGTGTGAATGCAGGCAACGCTGAAAGTTTGATGGCTTGTGAAGGTGTGGATGGCGCATTGGTTGGCGGCGCTAGCCTTAAAGCCGATTCATTTATGGAAATTGTTGCAGCCGCTGCGCGCGTAGCTGCATAGGAGAAAGCATGACAACGGTATTATTAACCATACACATTATTGTAGCGATTTTGCTCATTGGCGTAGTGCTGATGCAACGCGGGCAAGATGGCGGCATTGGCGGCATTGGTGGCGGAAGCTCACAATCATTATTTGGCTCAGGCGGCTCGGGTTCATTCCTTGTGAAAGCGACTGGCGTTTTAGCGGCAACATTTATGATGACCAGCTTATCTTTGGCGTTTTTCTCGCAAAAAGAAGCGGGTTCAGTATTGGATGGTGCTGCACCAGCAGGCGTTGTGCAACAGCAACAAGCACCACAAGGTGGCGCTGCATTTGATACCAATCAATTAGAAGGTGATGCAGCCGAAGCACTTCCAGCAGCTGAATAGTTTACCAATCATGCCGGAGTGGTGAAATTGGTAGACACGCTACCTTGAGGGGGTAGCTCCCTCTCTCTCTTTCTCTCTTTCTCTCTATCTATCTATCTATCTTTTTCTTTAAATGTCACATTATGATGTTGTGATGTCTTATCTCCAATTTATGGTATATAATATAATGTTGCTGATTTGTTTTACTGTACCACTTTATGTTGT
>CAMZLX010000153.1 GCA_947311795.1 uncultured Zetaproteobacteria bacterium | reverse complement strand
TTCACCAACAGGAAGGCTTGACATAAATTGCCTAAGCCTTTTATCAAGCTCAACATACTTTTCAACACTCTCAACACCTTTATTGTCTTGATAAAAGCTATAAATATCATCCAACTGATTATTGATATAACTATCCGCTGCAACAGTTAATGTGCTAAGAAGCAACATAAGAATGACTAAAACCAACTTTCTAATAACCATGATAACTCCCCTAGGTAGAAGTTATAAGTTATTTCATACAAATGTACAAGCTACTCTTTTATACCACAAACACTCTTGCTTAGAAGGTGCAGCACTTCGTGATTGCAGCAATCACTAGCTCACTAAGCTTTGAAGCATAAAAAAACCTTGATGCTTTCACATCAAGGCTAATCTTATTTAAGGGTTGAATTAACGTCCGCGTCTTGGTGCGCCGCGACCACGTCCGCCACCACTTCGGCTACCACGGTTATTACCTGCACGACCTCTGCCGCCACCACTGCGTCCGCCTCTATCTCCACCACGTCCGCCACCACGGAAGTTACGGCGCGGTTTGTCGCTTCCGCCACCAAATTCCACTTCCACTTCTTCCAAATCAATGGCTTTCCCAGCTATCCGTGTTTTCTTCAATGTTTTAAGAATCGAATCAGGCATACCTTCGGGTAAATCCACTGTTGAATGGTCATCACGAATCACGATATTGTTGATAAACTCACTATCAATACCCGCTTCATTGGCAATTGCACCCACGATATTTCCCGGGCGAACTTCCAAGCTGCTGCCCACTTCTAAGCGATAGCGCGTAAACCCATTCGCCAACGGTTTTTCATGGTACGTCCGCTCACCACCATGATTACGCAAGTCTCTAGGCTCATCGCGTCCGCCGCGAACTTTCGGCATATCTTTGAGTAACAACGGCTCATTGCCCTGCACCATTTTCGCCAATGCAGCCGCGATTTCTTGCGCTGGCACATTATGTTCTTCTTCATATTCTTCGATAATTTTAGTGAAAATTTCCAAACCATTGGCTTCTAAAGTATCGGTGATTTTTTGTTTGAATTCTGAAATACGTTTATCATTGATTTCATCCGCAGATGGCATCACATACAATTCAACTTTGGAATTGGTTGCGCGTTCAATGGCATACAACATCCGCTTTTCACGTGGTGCAACAAACAAAATTGCGTCACCCGAACGACCTGCACGACCTGTGCGACCAATACGATGAACATACGATTCCGTATCATGCGGTACGTCATAGTTAATCACATGCGAAATGCGCTCAACATCCAAACCACGCGCCACAACATCTGTGCCAATCAAAATATCAATTTGACCTTTCTTAAGTTTGTTCACGATTTGTTCGCGCTGGTTTTGCGCAATATCACCATTGAGTGCTGCTGCCGAATAACCACGCGCTTGCAATTTCTCGGCAAGTTCTGTGGTCGCTGTTTTGGTGCGTACAAAAATGATAATACCATCAAAGGTTTCCGCTTCCAAAATGCGGGTTAGCGCATCAAGCTTATGACGACCACTAACCATCCAATACCGCTGACGAATCGTCACCGCTGTTGAAGTTTTGGTTTTAATCGTAATGTGAACAGGTTTATTCAAATAATTGTTGGTGATTTTACGAATTTGCTGCGGCATGGTCGCTGAAAACAATGCAATTTGGCGGGTTGGTGGCGTTTGCTCAAGTACCCATTCCACATCATCAATAAAACCCATGCGCAACATTTCATCGGCTTCATCAAGAATCAATGTTTTGAGGTTATCCAACTTCAATGTTTTGCGGCGCATATGATCCATCACGCGCCCAGGTGTGCCGACCACAACATGCACACCACGTCTTAATTGTTTCAATTGACCATCATAACTTGCGCCACCATAAATCGGCAACACATGAAAACCTTTCATGTGAGATGCATACTTTTGAAATGCTTCAGCCACCTGAATCGCCAATTCGCGGGTTGGCGCTAAGACCAATACTTGTGGATTTTTCTGACTTAAATCAATTTTAGATAACACAGGAAGTGCGAATGCTGCGGTTTTACCCGTGCCAGTTTGCGCTTGACCAAGCACATCTCTGCCATCAAGCACATGTGGAATGATTTCTGCTTGAATCGGTGATGGCTTCTCGTAACCCACCTTCTCCAAACCTTTGAGAACATCGGGGCTTAACGCCAAATCTTTAAATGCAATTTCTGTGGGTGTCTCGAGAGTAACTTCTTTCTTTTCTGTCATTTTTCTTTTGTTTCCTGACACTTAAACGTGTCTTTTTTTATGTATTATCTATAAGGAAACACAGACCAACCCTCAAAATACACAAGCCGCCAAACCATAGGTTCAGCACGCTATTCATTGTTTTTTAAGGGATACATGCGCCAAGCAATTCGCTGCATCTCCACGTGTACGCCACATTTTTCATCCGCTTTCGCGTGATAAACCGTGTGTTGACGTGAAGACCAGGATTGAACATTTATATCGCTATTTCACATGCGCACAACAGACTAATGCGGTGCAATATATCGCCAAGCTTTAAAATTGATACAAGAAAATTGTTACAAAGCTTTCATTATTCACATTTTAGACATCTCACCTTAAAGATAAAAACTTCTCAATAAGAAATAAAATCATGCAGAGCTAGGCGACTGATGAAGCCATATAGCAGCGCTATTGGCAAGTCAGGCAACAATGGCATGGATGATTTTAGACTTATTAATCCGTATGCCCGTGCGCCATTTGGCTCACTTGATGAATTCGATTCGCAGGAAATGCCAACTGCTCCATCAAATAATCTTGAAGGTCTTGGGGGTAGTTTGACTTATCCAAAGCATCTTGCATACAAGTCAGCCATGCTTGTGCATCTTCTGCTGTGATTTTCAGGTGTTGATGTGCCATAGGTAAGCTCACGCCTTTTCCATATTTCTCTGGATAAATGCGAGGGCCACCTGTCCAGCCTGAGAGAAAGTAAACCA
>CAMZLX010000152.1 GCA_947311795.1 uncultured Zetaproteobacteria bacterium | reverse complement strand
GGCTGAAAATACTATGCGCACCCAACGCGCATACGGCGGAAATTTGACCAGTTTACGAATGAACAACTCCTCATCCAACACGGTTTCAGATTGACTTTCATCCAGCCTTGCAAACCACGGTGCTTCTGGGCTCCACGTTTGAACAAGCACATGCCCTACCTGCTCTCCGCGCCCGGTACGACCAAACACCTGCGTCATCTGCTGCCACCAACGCTCTGATGCACGAAAATCAGGTAAATTCATGCCCAAATCAGCATTAATCACACCCACCAAGGTTACATTGGGAAAATGATGTCCCTTGACCAACATTTGTGTACCCACCAAACAATCAATATCACCCGCTTCAAATGAAGATAGTGTAGCTTCTAAGTCTTTCGCATTGCGGATTTTATCCCTATCAAATCTTGCCACTTTTAATTTGGGTAAAACTGCCAACAAATCATCTTCAAGGCGTTCCGTGCCTGAACCCAAAGGTAAATAAGCTTTTTCACCACAACTTTGGCATACTTTCATCACACGTCGGCTGTAATCACAACTGTGGCAACGCAGAACACCTTGTTTTCGATGCAGCGTTAATTTCACACTGCATCCAGAACATGTTGGCACATCACCGCATGCTGTGCACTGCAACGCAGGCGCATAACCACGGCGATTGAGGTATAACATGGACTGTTTCCCTGCCTCAAACGTTGTTTTTAAATGTTGAATAAGTTGTGCTGATAAAATATCCGATGAACCACGCATATCCACAATCTCAGGTTCAATTTTGTGTTGGAATACACGCTCTGTAAGCTTGAAGCAATCCAAGCTTCCCTGTTCCACTTGCCGCCAACTCTCTAAACTTGGGGTTGCTGAACCCAATAAAACAGGAATATCTAATTCTTGCCCCAGTAGTATCGCCATATCCCGAGCCGAATAACTGACCCCATCTTGTTGTTTAAATGAGGTATCATGCTCTTCATCCAACACAATCAAACCAAGCTTAGGTAAAGGTAAAAATAAGGCTGACCGTGTGCCCAGCAAAACTTGAATGTCATCAAGCCTATGTTGTACACTGATTTTATCACGCACACTTAAACCCGAATGCCAAATACCTATAGATTCAAATCGTGCAGACAAGCGCTTGACCCACATTGGCGTGAGTCCAATTTCTGGCACAAGAATTAAAGTTTGTTTGCCCTGCTCTGTAAGTTTTTTAGCAATCTGCAAATACACTTCAGTTTTACCTGAGCCCGTACTTCCAAACAATAGCGATGGATAAAATGAAGTTTGTTTTTTAAGGATAGCATCAACTGCAATTTCTTGTTGTACCCTCAACTTGAGTTGCGATTCTTGCGCTCTGTGTTCAGCACTGGGGTGGCTCACCACTTCCTCTAAAACACCACGTTGCACGGCTTGAAGTGTTCGCCATTGCACTCGCCCTTGGCAATGTTTATGCACTGTTGACAAAGAAATAGCGCGTTTGGTTGGAAATGCTTGAGCGAGGTCAGCATCAAAAGACTGTAGTGCTTCGAGATTTAAACAACGAAACCGCCTTTGTTTATCATGGCCTGCCCATGCCAAGGCTAACGCATACATATCACCCAAGGCATTAAGGTTATAAGCAGCTGCACGCTGTACCCAGCGCATACGTTGATGGGTTAATATGGGTGATATATCCAGTCTGTCTTCAACATGTTTTAGGTCATCAACTTCAGGAGATTCTTCCAACACATCAAGAATCATTGCAAGGCGTTTCCCATGTCCGAAAGGAACTGTGACCCTAAGCCCTACCTCTGGTTCACCCAGCGCATCCGACCAAAGGTAGTCAAAGCCTTGACAAAGTGGCGCAAACACAGCGACACGGACGACTATACCGTGTGACCCATGCTTTATGTTCACTGCAACAAACGTTTATCAGGGGTAAATTCTGGAACCAAGTGGTTTAATGCGGCAATCAAGGTCTGTACATCTCTGGACTCACAAGCTTGTCGAATCGTAGCTAAATGTTGTTGCACATCATCCCAGTCCACACTTCTCGCATGGGATAACATGATTTTAGGGTGTACTGTTCCCTGCAATGCTTCCGATTCATGAAACAGTTCTTCAAATAGTTTTTCACCGGGTCTAAGCCCTGTAAATTGAATTTCAATATCATCATAAGGCGTTAACCCAGCCAAACGAATCATTTGTTCGGCCATATCAATGATTTTTACAGGTTCACCCATATCCAATACAAAAATTTCCCCGCCATTACCCATGGTTGCAGCTTGTAAAATCAGCGACACAGCTTCGGGAATCGTCATAAAAAAACGTGTAATATCCTTGTGCGTAACTGTAACAGGTCCACCAGCTTCAATTTGTTGTGTGAACAGAGGGACAACACTGCCTGCAGAACCCAAAACATTACCAAAACGCGTTGTAACAAAAGCAGTCTCGCACCGATTATTTAAATTCTGGCAATAAATTTCCGCCATACGTTTGGTTGCGCCCATAACATTGGTCGGATTAACCGCTTTATCCGTAGAGACTTGTATAAAATATTCGCATTTATACTTTGCAGCAAAGTCCGCAATCTGACTTGTACCCAAGACATTGGTTTTTATACCTTCCGCAGGGTTTGCTTCAACCAAGGGTACGTGTTTATAGGCTGCAGCGTTAAATACAATTTGAGGTTGGCAATGGCCAAACACCCAGTCCATCCGTTCAGTATCACGAATATCACCCAATATAGCTTCACTCACCTTGTAGTTGTTCAACTTCTGCAACTCATTATCAATTTGGTAAAGGTTAAATTCTGCATGATCCAATAAAATCAGCTTTGCAGGTTCAAATGTCATCAATTGCCGACAAAGTTCAGAACCTATTGACCCACCTGCACCTGTCACCATGACATACTTGCCACGCACAAAATCACAAACTTTCTTATTATCCAAAGCAATAGGCTCTCTACCCAATAAATCTTCAAGCTGAATACTTCGTAAGTCTCCAATTTCTGATGTTTGCTCATCTATTTCCTGCATGCTGGGCACAGTTCGACATACGATATGTGCATCTGCACATTGTTTGACCAATGATTGCAGCGTTTCAGGACTTGCCGATGGCATGGCAATCAAAACTTCTTGAATGTCGAGGTCAGAAACGACTTCATGCAAAGCAGCCAAGTCACCCAAAACCCTAACCCCATGAATATCCATACCTCTTTTTTTCCGCGCATCATCTAAAAAACCAACAGGTAAATAATTTTGGTTTTGTAGTATATCACGAACCAATAATTCGCCAGCTTTACCTGCACCTAAAATCAGTACCCGCTTACCGTTAGTAGATGATAATTTTAAATGCCTATCTTTAAACCAGCGGTACAAAAGCCTCGCGCCCGCCAGCCCACCAATAAGAATTAAAGGATAAAGCACTAGCGTAGAACGCGGGATTCCATCCAAACGAATCCAAATGAATAGTATGAAATATGTGACCAACGCACCAACAACTATTGCACGCATAATACGCTGTAAATCAGGCAGGGAGGCAAAGCGCCAAATGCCACGGTACAGACCAAACAACCAATAGGTCAACATTTGTACAGGCAATGAAACATAAAAAAGCTGCCATGCACCCTTGATATGATGCTCTGGCACTTGACCAAAATCAAAACGAAATTCAAAAGCCAAATACACAGCAAGTCCAACCCACGCCATGTCATGAACAAATGCAAACCAGCGACTTTTCCAAATGTACAATAAATCTTTCAAATTATTCCCTTATAACCCATGGGGCAAGACTAGCAATACTCACAAAAAAGGCGAACCCTGCGGTTCGCCTTTTCTAAAAATAAAAGGTGTAAACCTTATTTGTAATAATCAATCATTGTTTCCAAAGATTTTACTTTGATTTTATCGGCTTGACCCGCAGAACCAAATGCTTCAAAACGCGCTTTACAGATGTCTTTCATGGCATCTTTTGCAGCTTTGTAGAATTTACGTGGGTCAAAGTTTGATGGATTCTCTTTCAAGTGCTTACGAATTGCACCCGTTGAAGCCATGCGAAGGTCTGTATCAATGTTTACTTTACGAACACCAGACTTGATACCTTTCACGATTTCTTCAACAGGCACACCATACGTTTCACCCATTTCTCCACCGTACTCATTGATAATAGCCAACCACTCTTGTGGCACTGACGATGAACCGTGCATGACCAAATGTGTATTTGGAAGTGCAGCATGAATTTCTTCAATCCGATCAATTCTTAGTACTTCACCTGTTGGTGGTTTGGTGAATTTATATGCGCCATGCGAAGTACCAATTGCTATTGCTAATGCATCAACATTTGTCGCTTCAACAAAATCCACAGCCTCATCAACACCAGTCAATAACATATCCAAGTCAAGCTTGCCTTCAGCACCATGACCATCTTCTTCACCCATCATGCCCGTTTCCAATGAACCCAAGCAACCAAGCTCTCCTTCAACAGAAACACCACCCGCATGAGCCATATCAACCACTTGTTTGGTGACGCCAACATTGTATTCAAAAGAACCCGGTGTTTTACAATCCGCTTCCAAGGAACCATCCATCATCACGGATGAAAAACCTGACTGGATAGAACGCAAACAAACTGCTGGCTCAGAGCCGTGGTCTTGATGCATAACAACTGGAATATGTGGATATTGCTCAATTGCTGCTGAAATCATATGACGCAAAAATGGTTCACCTGCATAGCCACGTGCACCAGCAGAACCTTGCATGATAACGGGTGAATTCACCTCATCAGCAGCTTCCATAATGGAATGAACCTGCTCCATGTTGTTGACGTTGAATGCAGGCATACCATAGCTCTCTTCAGCTGCATGATCCAGTAATTGACGTAATGAAATTAGTGCCATTATTTTTCTCCTATTCTTCTAAAGTTATTTTTTTATTTTACAGCAATGATTTTCATCGCATTCGTACCACCAGATTCACCCATAGGTGTACCAAATGTCATAATAATTAAATTACCTTTTTCAGCAATATTTTCCTCTAACATACGTTGTTGAATATCAAGTGTTGCTTTTGGTGCGTCCAATGGACCATAATCAATTGGCATTCGCAACGGTGTTACATTACGAAACAATGTTACCCGACCCAATGTGCTATCTTCAGAGGTAACTGCATAAATCGGCACATCACCCAAATGGCGCGACATATACAATGCAGTATTACCACTTCGAGTAAATGATGCAATTGCCTTGATAGGCATTTCCCTTGGCACTTCCATAGCTTGACGAGCAATACACTCATCAACAGAATGTGGAGGATACCTAGGGTTACGTGTTTGCTCCGAAGGCATAACACGCTGCTTTTCAGTTTCAATACATGTTCTATGCATCGCCAAGACCGCTTCAACAGGGTATTCACCTGCTGCAGACTCACCTGAGAGCATCACGGCATCCGTACCATCCAGTACTGCATTAGCACAATCATTAACTTCTGCACGTGTTGGAATGGGGTTCTCACACATAGATTCCATCATTTGCGTTGCCACAATCACTGGGCAGTTATATTTTGGTGCCATACGTAGCATTTTCTTTTGTACTGGTGGTACCGCTGCATCACCAATTTCCACACCCAAATCACCACGCGCAACCATCACTGCATCCGATACTTCCATAATCGATTTCAGATTGTCATCAAGCACCGCTTCTGCGCGCTCAACCTTAGCCACCATGCCCGCATTTGAGCCTTCAGCTTCAACCAATGAGCGGGCATATTCCATATCTTTACCGTCACGTGGGAAAGATATAGCCACATAGTCAACGCCTATCGCACAAGCTGTTTTAATATCTTCTTTATCTTTGTCAGTTAATGCTGCAGCAGACAAGCCACCACCAGCACGATTAATACCTTTATTATTAGACAGCACGCCACCTACAACAACGGTACAACGAATTTCTTGATCTACAACTTCATCAACATCCATAACCAAAAGGCCGTCATTAAGAAGAATACGTGCACCAGACTCGACATCACTGACTAGTTTTTTATATGTTAAACCTACTCGTTCATCTGTGCCAGCATCCAAATTCAATGCTCCATCAAGAATAAACTTTTGACCAATTTTAAGTATAGTTTTACCCTTTTTAAATTTTCCGCAACGGATTTTAGGCCCTTGCATATCTGCAAGAATACCAACAACAACACCTAGTTTTTTAGCTGCAGCACGAACGTTATCTGCACGCATTTGATGATCTTCTGGTGTACCATGTGAAAAGTTTAGACGGACAACATTGACGCCCGCTGCAATCATTCTTTCCAACATTTCAGGAGATTCAGAAGCTGGGCCTAACGTTGCTACAATTTTTGTTCTACGAATGTTTTCTGTCATTATTTTGCGCGACCCTCAAGCATTTCTACTGCTGGTAATTTTTTTCCTTCTAAAAACTCTAAGAAAGCCCCTCCACCTGTTGAGATGTATGATACTTTGTCTGAAATATTATATTTATCCACTGCTGCAAGTGTATCTCCACCACCTGCGATAGAGAATGCTGAAGATTCAGCTATTGCCAAAGCGATTGCTTTGGTTCCTTCTCCAAATTGGTCAAATTCAAATACGCCAACAGGACCATTCCAAACGATTGTTCCTGCATTTTTGATGATTTCAGCCAGCTCTGCTGCCGAGTCAGGACCAATATCAAAAATCATATCATCATCCAAACACTCATCCGCACCTTTTAAGGTCGCTTCTGCAGTTGGCGAAAATTCTTTGGCACAAACAATATCAGTGGGCACAGGAATAGAACCACCATTGGCTTGTGCATTAGCCGTTAGTTTTTTGCATGTATCTACCAAATCAGCTTCATACAATGATTTGCCGACTGGCAAACCAGCGGCTGCAATAAATGTATTGGCGATACCACCACCCACAACCAATTGGTCAACAATCGTAGCAAGTGATTCTAGCACCGTAAGTTTTGTAGAAACCTTAGAGCCACCAACAATTGCAACCATAGGGCGGGCTGGTTTATCCAATGCTTTCCCTAAAGCTTCAAGCTCACCCGCTAGCAGTGGACCTGCACATGCTGTTGCTGCAAATTGACCAGCACCATGTGTTGATGCTTGCGCACGATGCGCTGTACCAAAAGCATCCATCACATAAACATCACACAATGCTGCGTATTGCTTAGACAAAGCTTCATCATTTTTCTTTTCACCAACATTAAAACGTACGTTTTCAAGCAACACTACTTCACCCGCTGCAACGTCAACATCTGAACCAACATATTCTTTAACCAAGCGCACATCTTGACCCAGAAGCTTGGACATATGTGCTGCAACTGGCGCAAGGGAAAACTCATCTGCAGGCTCTCCTTCTGTAGGGCGACCCAAGTGCGACATCACCATCACCTTCGCACCAGCCTTGATGCAATGTTCTAATGTTGGCAATGATGCGCGAATACGCTTATCTGATGATACTTTACCATCTGCGATAGGTACGTTTAAGTCCTGACGAATCAATACACGCTTTCCAGCTAAATCTAAGTCAGTCATTTTAATTACAGACATTGTTTACTCCTCTTTATTTCTTATAAACGTTTGTTTTTATCCACTCTATTGAATACACAAAAACAAACGTAGGGCTTCGGCGTAAACCAAAGCCCTACACTAAGTTTTATTTCGCTACGTGTTCAGCCAACCTAAGCATGTTACATGTGTAACCATATTCGTTATCGTACCAAGATACGACTTTAACGAATGTGTCATCCAATGCAATGCCTGCACCAGCATCAAAAATTGACGATGCACTGATGCCGCGGAAGTCAGAAGACACAACCATTTCATCTGTGTATTGAAGTGTACCTTTGAGAGAGCTTTCTGAAGCTTCTTTCATGGCAGCACAAATATCAGCATATGATGCAGATTTATCCAACTCACAAGTCAAATCTACAACGGACACGTCAACAGATGGAATACGGAAAGCCATACCTGTCAATTTACCATTCAATTCAGGAAGTACTACGCCTACTGCTTTAGCAGCACCTGTTGAAGATGGAATGATATTTTCAAATACTGAGCGGCCACCACGCCAATCTTTCATCGAAGGTCCATCAACCGTTTTCTGTGTTGCAGTTGAAGCATGAACAGTAGTCATAAGACCACGTTTCAAGCCCCAGTTATCATGAATCACTTTAGCGATTGGTGCTAGGCAGTTGGTTGTACAAGATGCTGCTGAAATAATTGCTTCACCTGTATATTCGTTATGGTTCACACCGTATACAAACATTGGTCCACCATCTTTGCACGGTGCTGATTGAACAACTTTTTTCGCGCCAGCTTCGATATGTGGCTGGCAGCTTTCTTGCGTTAAAAAGAAACCTGTACAGTCAATAACGAGCTCTGCACCAATTTCATCCCATTTAAGATCAGCTGGATTACGCTCAGCTGAAAGACGGATTTTATTCCCATCTACTGTAAATGAAGTGTCATCTACTGCAGTGACTTCACCATCAAAACGACCATGAGCAGTATCATACTTAAGCATATATGCTAAGTAATCATTATCCAACAGGTCATTGATGCCAACAACTTCCAGATTAGGGAAATCCTTTTTAATCGCACGGAATACCATGCGGCCAATACGGCCAAATCCATTAATACCAACTTTAATTGTCATCTTACTCTCTCCTCTCTTTTTATAAAAAATTAAGCGACTTCGTTGATTGCAGACACAACTGCTTCAACCGTGAAGCCAAACATTTTGAATAGTTCATCTGCTGGCGCTGATTCACCGAAAGTATCAATACCCACCACTTTACCATTCAAGCCTACATATTTACCCCAGAAACCTGTTACACCAGCTTCAACCGCAACACGACTTGCAACAGAAGCAGGAAGCACAGACTCTTTATACGCAGCATCTTGCTCATCAAACACATTGGTTGAAGGCATAGAAACCACACGAACTTTCTTATCTGATGCTGCAGCAGCCTCAACAGCAAGATTAAGTTCAGAACCTGTAGCAATCACAATCACGTCAGGTGTGCCTTCACAATCTTTAAGGATATAACCACCACGTTCAATCATTTTAATTTGATCTGCAGTACGGTCTTGGTGCACAAGGTTTTGACGCGACAAAATCATAGATGTTGGGCGTGTTGTATTTTTGACAGCCACTTTCCAAGCCACTGCGGTTTCCACAGCATCGCAAGGGCGCCAAACATCCATATTTGGAATCATGCGCAGGGTTGCAGTTTGCTCAACAGGTTGATGCGTAGGACCATCTTCACCCAAACCAATAGAGTCATGGGTAAACACTTCGATATGCCCTTGCTTCATCAATGCCGCCATACGCAATGCATTACGAGCATATTCAGAGAACATTAAGAATGTTGCACCGTAAGGCACAAAACCGCCATGCAGGCTGATACCATTAATCATTGCAGCCATACCAAATTCACGCACACCGTAGTTCACATAGTTACCATCAGCATGGTCAATCACAGGTTTTGCACCTGACCAAAGCGTTAAGTTAGAGCCTGCAAGGTCAGCAGAACCACCCAAAAATTCTGGCGTTACTTTTGCAAGTGCCTCAATCGAATTTTGCGATGCTTTACGTGTTGCAATCGTATCACCTTTCGCAGCAGTTTCAGCGATAAATGCATCCACAGTAGATTCCCATTCCTCAATCAGGTCACCATTGATACGGCGTGTAAACTCTGCAGCTTCGTCTGGATACTCAGCAGCATATGCGGCGAATGTTTTGTCCCATTCGGATTCAGCAGCTTGACCCGCGTCTTTATTATCCCAACCTTCATAAACATCAGCAGGAATTTCAAATGGTGCAGCATCCCAGTTTAGCTCTTTGCGAACCAATGCGATTTCTTTATCACCCAAAGCAGCACCATGGCAATCATGTGAGCCCGCTTTGTTGGGTGAACCAAAACCAATGATTGTTTTACAGCAAATCATGGTTGGTTTACCTGTTTCAGCTTTTGCAGTTTCAATCGCAGCTTTAATTTCCTCTGCATCATGACCATCAACATCACGAATCACTTGCCAGCCATAGGCTTCAAAACGTTTAGCGGTGTCATCTGTGAACCAACCTTCAACTTCACCATCAATTGAAATACCATTGTCATCCCAGAATGCAATCAACTTACCCAAGCCAAGTGTGCCAGCCAAAGAACATGCTTCGTGAGAAATACCTTCCATCAAACAACCATCACCCAAAAACACATAAGTATTATGGTCAACAATTGTATGGTTTGGTTTATTAAATTGAGCTGCCAATGTTTTTTCAGCCAATGCCATACCTACACCATTGGTAATACCTTGACCCAAAGGACCTGTTGTCGTTTCAATACCAGGCGCATATCCGTATTCAGGATGACCCGGCGTACGTGAGTGCAGTTGGCGGAATTGTTTAATGTCTTCAATACCCAAATCATAGCCTGTTAAGTGCAACAAAGAGTAAATCAACATTGAACCATGACCGTTCGAAAGAATAAAACGGTCTCGGTCAGCCCACTTAGGGTTGGTCGGATTGTGCTTCATATAGTCATTCCAAAGCACTTCGGCAATATCTGCCATGCCCATAGGTGCGCCAGGGTGACCTGAATTCGCTTTTTGTACTGCATCCATTGCCAACGCGCGAACTGCATTCGCCAAGTGTCTACGATTATTACTCATACTTACCTCTTACCTATTTATACTTAGATTTCTAAAACAAAATTTTAAACGTGCAGCGTCGTTTGAACACGACGAATATTACCTACTGAACCTGAAAGAACGACAGTATCAGTCACCATATATTTACCATCAACATCACTACCAACTTTAACATGGTCAACATATTCACCACTGGTTAAACCTGTGGCAATAAACATACAGTCATCAGAAGTTACCAACTCATCGCGCGTAATGTAACGCTCAGTATCAATACCTTCTTTTTCACACAGCTCAATTTCGAAATCTTTTTGCGGTGCCATACGACCAAACATTTCAGCGCCCATCGCGCGTGCAGCACATGCTGTCACAATACCTTCAGGCGTACCACCAATGCCAAATAATGCATCAGAACCCATATTTAGAATAGCTTGAATCGCACCATTTACATCACCATCAGTTGCCAAGCGAACTTTCGCACCACAAGCATAAATCTCTTGAATCATAGCTTGATGACGCGGCTTATCCAGCACAAACACTGTGATTTCTTTAATATCTTTATCCAATGCTTTCGCCAATTGGGTTAAGCGCACCTCAACCGATGCTGTTGGGTCAATCTTTCCGCGCGCAGCTTTAGGATACACTTGTTTTTCCATATAAAAACACGAACCAGGGCGATACATCGTGCCTGCAGGTGCTGCAGCCAACGTAACGATAGAACCTGATGCATCACGGGCAAATAAGTTTGTGCCTTCAATCGGGTCGACCGCTATATCAACGCCAATACCTGATCCTGTGCCGACTTCTTCATCATCATATAATGCTGGTGCTTCATCTTTAGCACCTTCTCCGATAACAATCACACCTTTCATCTTCACTTGATTGATGCGTTCACGCATCGCATCAACGGCAAAACCATCACCTTCGTCTTTCTGACCAGAACCAACAAACGGCGCACATGCACGTGCTGCCGCCTCACAAACTTCTACTAAATCAATCTTTAGATCTGCAACTGTGGACATTCGCCCTCCCCAAATAACTTATACTATACAGTGATTTCCCCTCGGTTATCGCTCCGAGGAGGCGCACTATAACCGAAAGCAATTAAAAAATCGACCCTTGAATATCAAGAGAAGCACATCTTAAAAACTACGCAACTAGCCCAGTTCATCCCGAATAAACTTAAACAATAATTTTGCGGACTTAGGTGATTTACCCTGTACTTGTTCCCGTTTTGCATTGCGAACCATCTGATTTAATGTTTGCGCATGTGTGCTGGGATACGCCTGCAAAAAAGATGTAATAACATCTCGGTCACCTAAGATAAGTTTATCCCGCCACATTTCTACTTTATGAAATGCCGTATTCACGGCTTGTGTTTGTTTTACTTCATTTTCAACTGCGTCTTGCGCACTACTGACATCTTGGTCGCGAAGCAATTTTGCGACCCGTTTAAGCTGACGTTTTTGAGCGCCATGCTGTGGCATATTTTTTGATGCCGTTAAAGCATCAATGACCTCATCGGTTAAACCAATACTCACCCACTGTGAAGGCTGGAGTTCAAGTAAACGTTTTGCCAAGTCCAACATCGCCAAAGCTTCTCGACGTTGTAGCGTTTTATTGGGGCGCTCATATTCAGGCGCATCATCATTTTGTAAATCAAACATAAGTGAAGCTTAGCATATGACAACACCCTTGTCTTAAACAATATATTGAGAAAATAAAATACAAAAAAAAGCCCCTTGGATTTAACCAAGAGGCTTTTCATAATGGCGGAGCGGACGGGACTCGAACCCGCGACCTCCGGCGTGACAGGCCGGCATTCTAACCAACTGAACTACCGCTCCATGGTGGGCGCTGCAGGACTCGAACCTGCGACCACCGCCTTGTAAGGGCGGTGCTCTACCAACTGAGCTAAGCGCCCTCTTTCCAAGGGCAACCCTTGCAAAAGTGGGCGAACATTAGCGAGCCCCAACCACTTTGCAAGTATTAATTTAGTTATTATTTAACAGCGTCTTTCAAGCCTTTACCAGCTTTAAATTTAGGTGCTTTAGAAGCTGCTACTTGAATAGGCTCACCAGTACGTGGGTTACGTGCTGTACGTGCTGCGCGGTCAGTTACTGAAAATGTACCAAATCCTACTAAGCTAACGCTATCGCCACCAGACAATGCGCCAGTAATTCCACCGATCACAGCATCAACAGCTGCACCAGCATCAACCTTACTCAAACCTGCTGTATCAGCAACGTGGTTAATTAAATCTATTTTTTTCATTCTACCCTCCAGAGTATTTTAAATCTTTTTAACAAGATACGTCGAACCTAAGCAGCCCCAGCATATCTCGTCAACGGTTTTTTGTTTTTTACACACTAATGTGCAGTTGCACTCCCTTCATTCAGCTGAATACCTGAAATAACAGACGGTACAAAAGCAACACTACCTCGCATACCCTCTGGCAAATGTGTTAAAGCACACTTTAACACATCATCCATGCTTTCAGCATACGCCATTTTCATGGAATTTTTAATAATTTCAGGCACTTCCTTCATGTCCTTGCGATTCTCTTCAGGGATAATTGCTGTAGTTAAGCCGCCTCTATGCGCTGCAAGAAGCTTTTCTTTTAGCCCACCTATGGGCAAACTTTTACCACGCAACGTAATTTCACCTGTCATGCAAACCTCCCTGCGAACAGGGATACCCGTAAGCGCGGAAACAATAGAAGTTGCCATTGCCAAGCCTGCCGACGGACCATCTTTAGGAATTGCACCTTCAGGCACATGTACATGAATATCCACTTTTTGATGAAAATCAGGTTTTAAGCCTAAAGGTTCAGCGCGCGAGCGCACGTATGTCAGTGCTGCTTGAATCGATTCTTGCATCACATCACCCAACTGCCCTGTTACCGTTAATTTACCTTTGCCTGGCGTAAGTGCTGTTTCGATTTGCAGCAATTCACCGCCTACCTCTGTCCAAGCAAGCCCAGTAACCACGCCCACTTCATCATGAGCTTCCGCCATGCCAAAGCGATATTGTTTTACGCCAAGTAACATTTCTAAATCATCAGATTGAACAGATTTGGTTGTCTCGTCTTTGGACAAAACCACTTGGCGCGCAATTTTTCGACAAATTTTTGCCAACACACGCTCCAAACCACGCACGCCTGCTTCTCGTGTATAATATCGGATAACATCGGTAATTACATCATCCGACAATTCAACTTGTTTACCTTTAAGCCCGTGATTTTTAATTTGTTTGGGTAATAAGTATTTCTTCGCAATAGCAAGTTTCTCTTGCTCTGTATAACCTGAAATACGAATAATTTCCATTCTATCCAAAAGTGGACCTGGAATATTCATGCTGTTCGCCGTGGTTACAAACATAACATCCGATAAATCGTAATCCACTTCTAAGTAGTGGTCGTTAAACGTATTATTTTGCTCTGGATCTAATACTTCCAACAACGCAGCCGATGGATCGCCTCTATGATCTGCACCCATTTTATCAATTTCATCCAATAAAATTAGCGGGTTTTTCACACCTGCCTTCTTCATGGATTTAATTACTTTGCCTGGCATAGAACCAATATAAGTGCGTCTATGCCCACGGATTTCCGCTTCATCACGCACACCACCCAAGCTCATCCGTACAAACTCTCGTTTGGTGGCGCGAGCAATCGATTTCGCTAAAGATGTTTTACCCACACCTGGAGGGCCAACAAAACAAAGAATTGGACCTTTTACTTTTTTAACCAGTTGCAGCACCGCTAAATGCTCAAGAATTCGCTCCTTCACCTTATCCAAACCAAAGTGATCGGCATCCAGCACTTCTTCAGCCGCAGTCAAATCCTTGCGGATACGCGACCGTTTTTTCCACGGCAAATCGACAATCCAATCCAAATAACCACGCAACACCGTTGCCTCTGAACTCATCGGCGGCATCATTTTAAGCTTCTTCAATTCAGAAACTGCTTTTTCTTTCGCCTCTTTGCTCAAACCCAATGTTTCTATTTTTTTAGCAATCTCTTCCAAATCAGAATGTGAATCTTCTTCACCCAATTCTTTTTGAATCGCTTTCATTTGTTCAGACAAATAATATTCCCGCTGGCTTTTTTCCATTTGCCGCTTCACGCGAGAACGCACACGTTTATCCACCTGCAACATATCCATTTCATCTTCCATATATGCGAAGATTTTTTCCAGCCGTTCAATCACAGATGTCATTTCCAACAACGCCTGTTTTTCTTCCACTTTTAGGCTTAGGTGGGAAGCAATGGTATCTGCAAGACGGTCTACACCTTCCACACCAGAGACAGAAACCATAACTTCAGGGGCAATCTTTTTATTGAGCTTTGCATAAGCTTCAAATTGATTAAGTACTGCGCGAGCAACTTGTTCTTGCTCTTGTTCATCTTCTTCTGCTTCAGGCAGGACTTCATAACGTCCACGCAAACAATCGCCTTCTTGCAAATCCGACACACGTACACGCTCTTGCCCTTCAATCAACACTTTGATGGTGCCATCGGGAAGTTTAAGCAGCTGCAAAATATTCCCCAATGTGCCAATGGGAAATAAACCATCCATAGCTGGCGCATCCTCTTCAGGGTCACGTTGAGCTAACAAAATAATCTTTTTGCCTGACGCCATCACTTCTTCCAAAGCCGTCACAGATTTCTCACGCCCAACAAACAGAGGCACAATCATGTGGGGAAACATCACAATATCACGCAAGGGTAAAACAGGTAAATTTAGATTTTCATCACCCGATTCATTGGATGTAGATTGATCAACTTTAGCCAAAGGGCACCTCGTTTAAACATAAACTTCTCAGACCTATGGATAAGGGTTTCTCTTTTATATTTCAAGCCCTAAAATAAAAAAAGCCCCGATAAATGAGGCTTTTAAAATTAAGTTGCTAAAAAATAAGGTTTATTTTAAGCAGCCTGCTCATCCTCAGCTTCAACCTTTTCTACAAGCTGCGGTTTCTCAGCACCTTCCACCACATCTTTGGTGATAATGCATTTCTCAATATTATCCAATGTGGGAATATCATACATCACATCCAACATCACCGATTCCATGATTGCACGCAAACCACGCGCACCTGTTTTACGTTTAATCGCTTTATCAGCAATCGCTTCTAACGCATCATCTGTGAATGATAGTTCAACACCATCATATTTTAGCAAAGCTGCAAACTGTTTGACCAATGCATTTTTGGGCTCAGTTAGAATTTCTAGGAGCGCACTTTTATCCAGTTCGTTTAATGTAGCGACTGCGGGTAACCTACCCACCAACTCAGGAATCAAACCAAACTTAATCAAATCTTCTGGCTCAACACCCTTGAGACGCTCACCAATATCAATATCATCTTCAGGGTCAACGGTTGCACCAAATCCAATAGAGCGCGTTTTACCACGTGCTTCAATGATTTTTTCTAAACCAGCAAATGCACCACCCAAAATAAATAAGATGTTGCTCGTATCCACTTGGGTAAATTCTTGTTGCGGGTTTTTACGTCCACCCTGTGGCGAAACCGATGCAACAGTTCCTTCAATCAATTTCAACAAAGCCTGCTGCACACCTTCACCCGATACATCACGGGTAATTGAAGGTGAATCAGATTTGCGTGCTAACTTATCCACTTCATCAATATATATAATACCACGTTGCGCCCGCTCAACATCACCATCAGCAGCTTGGAGAAGTTTCACAATTATATTATCAACATCTTCACCCACATAACCGGCTTCGGTGAGTGTGGTTGCATCCGCAATAATAAACGGCACATCAAAAATACGCGCCAAAGTTTGTGCCAGTAATGTTTTACCACAGCCCGTTGGCCCCAATAAAAGCACATTACTTTTTGAAATTTCAACTTCATCTTTTTCATTGTGAGCCAAACGTTTGTAGTGATTATAAACAGCCACAGACAACAAACGCTTGGGTGCATCTTGCGCAATCACATAACCGTCTAAAAATTCTTTGATTTCGTGAGGTTTGGGCAGACCTGTTTTTTTCTCAGCGTTTGAAACATCTTCACCATCATTGAGCTCTTCAATCATGATGTCATTGCAAAGCTCAATGCACTCATCACAAATGAATACCGTTGGTCCTGCAATGAGTTTTTTTACATCATGCTGGCTTTTGCCGCAAAACGAGCAAAATAATGTTGAGTCGCCGCTAGACGAACCCCCTGAAGAACCGCTAGATGAAGATGAACTCATTTGACCTCACTCACCGCCGCAGGCACATCATCACGTGATGTTAACACTTTATCCACAATGCCATAAGCACAAGCATCATCTGCAGATAAAAAATAGTCGCGTTCCACATCTTCAGCTAATTTTTTCAGCGGTTTACCCGTATGACTTGCCATCATTTTATTCAAACTATCTTTAAGCTTAAGAATTTCTTTGGCATGAATTTCAATATCAGTAGCTTGACCTTGAAAGCCGCCCAAAGGTTGATGAATCATAATCCGTGAGTTGGGAAGCGCATAACGCTTACCTTTAGCGCCTGCTGCAAGCAAATGCGCACCCATGGATGCAGCTTGACCCACGCACAACGTCGATACATCACACTTGATGTATTGCATGGTATCATAAATTGCCAAACCTGATGTCACCACGCCGCCGGGGCTGTTGATATACATAAAGATGTCTTTGTCAGGACCTTCTGATTCTAAGAAAAGAAGTTGGGCAATAATCAAATTTGCCATATGGTCTTCAACTTGTCCGTTTAAGAACACAATACGTTCTTTTAATAAACGTGAGAAAATATCGTATGAGCGTTCACCGCGCGCAGTTTGCTCAACAACCATAGGCACTAAATTCATGATATCGCTTTATCCTGTTCTTCTTGCCATGCTGCCAATGTTTTTTTCACTTTTTTCACTTTGGCTTGGCTCACCACATGGTCAATGCATTTTTGTTCTAAAATACGGTCTTTCAACGCACCCATTTGCTCCTGATTATCACGAATATACTTCGCATAATCATCGCGCATATTCTCAGGGTATGCCGACACCATTTCATCAACACCAGCATCAATTTCTTCATCCGTCAATGAAATATCGAAGTCTTTACGCACAGATTGCAACAGCACTGATAAGTTTAAACCGCGAATAGAGCGTGTTCTCACCTCAGCTTTAAAGGCTTCATCTTGCAACATTTCATCATTGGCTTCCATGCCTTGTTGTTGCATATTTTGTACAACGCGCGCAGTGGTTGCTTTCATATCTTCAGCAATCAAACCTTCTGGGAAGGTCATGTCATGCGCTTTAATCAATGCATCCAAAGCTGAATCACGCGTCACTTGTTTGCCCGCTTGTTCGGCTTCTTTATCCAAACCTTGTTTGATGTCTTCCATCATGGCTTTGGCATCATCAAAGTTTAACATTTTCGCTAAATCTTCGTCACCTTTCGCTTTGACTGCTTCACCCACACTTTTCACTGTGGTTTCAAAACGTGCTTCTTTTCCAGCCAAGTTTGGCGCTTGATAGTTTTCAGGGAATGTTACTTCAACGGTACACGCATCACCTGCTTTTTTACCAATCAACTGGTCTTCAAATCCAGGAATAAAGCGACCTTCACCCAAGACCAATGGAACATCTTCACCTTTGCCACCATCAAAGGCTTCATCACCGATAAAACCTTCAAAATCAATATGCAACTGGTCGCCTATTTCAGCAGCGCGGTCTTCTTTAATCTCATAACTAACTTGTGACTTATACAAACGCTCAAGCACACCTGCAATATCTTTATCATCAACTGTCACTTCAGTTTCTTCAACTTTAAGTTTACTCAAATCGGTTAACTTCACTTCAGGCCAAGATGATACTTTAAGCGTAAATACAAATGCATCGTCAGGCTGCACTTTTGGCAATGATAATTCAGGTTGAAGTGCAGGTGTTAACCCTGAAGATTCAATCGCACCCACATAATGCTCTTGCAACAGTTGTGACACTGTATCTTCATGGATTTTAGGACCAAACTGTTTGTCAATCACGTGGCTTGGTGTTTTGCCTGGGCGAAACCCTGGTAGTTTGACTTGTGAACCTAGCTTTGCTTTTTCCTGAGCATAAACGCGGTCATATTCTGACTTGGGTAAGCGCACCTCAACTTCATGTTCATTATCAGCCAGTTTTTTAACATCAGTTTGGATCATTGAATCCTCCACAAGAAAAGTAAGTACAAAAAATCAATGCGCCCCGATAAAGGAAGCGCATTGACGTGTATGGTACGAGAGGGGGGAGTCGAACCCCCACGCCGTAAGACACTGGAACCTAAATCCAGCGCGTCTACCAGTTCCGCCACCCTCGCATATGTATGTCAACACAAGAAATCTTAGTCAACGGGGGCGCACTATGCCACGCCAAATCACCAAATCAATCCCAAAATAAACAAAAAATCTTTTGTATATATTTTTTATCCATTACCTTTGCATTTTGGGAGCGAGGTCAACAGCATGCAAAAACGAATTATACTCACGCTAATCTTATTGGTTACAACCTTATCAGGGTGTTCCACCAACCCTGTAACAGGCAAAAGTGAATTAAGTTTGGTTAGTGAACAAAAGGAGCTCGCTATTGGTGAGCAACAGTATTTGCCCGCCCGCCAATCCCAAGGTGGCGACTACATCGTTGACCAAAAGCTCACCGCATACATCAATGGTATCGGGCAAAAGCTTGCTGCTGTTAGCGATAGAAAGCTGCCTTATGAATTTAAGGTGCTCAACAACTCTGTGCCCAACGCTTGGGCTTTACCTGGCGGAAAAATCACCATCAACCGTGGTTTATTGATGTATCTCCACAACGAGGCAGAACTTGCAGCCGTGCTTGCCCATGAAATTGTCCATGCCGCTGCCAAACATGCTGTGCGCCAAATATCGCAAGGTATGTTGCTGCAAACTGCAGTCGTTGCCACAACAGTGACAACACAAGGCGAAAGCTACGGTGGTTTAGCTCAACTTGGCGCAGGGCTTGGCGCACAACTGCTTAGCACCAAGTATGGGCGTGATGCAGAGCGCGAATCTGACCACTATGGCATGATTTATATGTCGCGTGCAGGTTATGACCCACAAGGTGCAGTAGAGCTTCAACGCACGTTTGTTAAATTATCTGAGGGGAAAAACCAAAGTGGTTTAAGTGCCTTATTTGCAAGCCATCCTGCTTCTCAAGAGCGTGTGGACAACAATATCGCCATGTTACAAAACTTACCCCAAGGCGGCTACAAAGGTGAACAAGCCTTTAATCAATCTATGGCTCATTTAAAAGCCACAGCACCTGCCTACAAAGCCTATGATGATGGGCGCAAGGCGCTCGGTAAAGGTGAAGATGGCAAAGCCAAGCAACATGCTCTCAAAGCCATTCAGCTCGAACCCAAAGAAGCACTATTTTATACCTTAACTGGCGATATTGCCGCAAAAAATAAACTCTATAAACAAGCACAGCAGCAATACACACAATCCATCACACTTAACCCCAATTTCTTTTATGCCTACTTACAACGCGGGCAAGTGGGTTACCAGCTCAAACAAGATACAACAGCCAAACAAGATTTGGAAAAAAGTTTAACCCTTCTACCCACAGGTAATGCATACTTTGTGCTTGGTAACTTGGCTGAACGCCAAGGTGATATTGAACAAGCAAAAACATATTATGCCAAAGTTGCTAGCAACAAGGGTAAAGTGGGTATTGCCGCATACAAAGCATTATTGAACTTAGACTTTACGCAAAACCCAAGCAAATATATCAAGCTTCGTTTGGGTAAAACCCAGCAAGGCAGCATTGCTGCTGAAATCAGTAACCCAACACCTCAAAATGTTGGCGCTATCCAGCTTATTGTTCAGTTTACCAACAGCAAAGGGCAAGTCCAACAAGTATCCCGCCAATTCACAGCAACTGTTGCGGCAGGTAAAAAAGCACTTATGAATTTAAACATCAACCTAAGCGACCCCCAACTGCAATCACTTCAAGGCAAAATCACCGCCGCAAAACTTATGCCTTAAGCAAGCTGCGTATAAAAAGCGACATAGAAACGTACATCCCCATCTGCTGCCACATGATGCAGCATCTCTGGCGGGATATTTGCCGTTTCACCTTCATGAACACGAGTGCTAGGCTGACCTTCTGGCGTGTATAAAAGTGCGCCTTGCAGCACATGAACCTTGCCCCATGTGCCAAGTTTGGTGGTGTGATTTTTTAATAAACCTTTGGGAATCGTATCTTGGGTAAACTCTGGTGTACGTTTGTATTCTGCCAAACCCTCAGGAAATTCCAAATCATCGCACCGTTTACAATCCAACACTTCACCAAGTTTGCTCGCCCTACCCTCAGCCGTATCCGACCACGGGCGATTAAAAAAGGGCGGTTCATGACGTACATGTTGCCCATGAAAACAATCCAAATCCGCTACCCAATCTTGTTTTTCATCTTGATGGTAACCAATAATTTTTCGTTTCATGGCAACACCAACCCCTTAACCTATTTTATTTTAAGATTTCAATGATACGGCTGCGGTATGATGTATGACATGCCATACATGCGCTTAACATCTGCGACTGTTTGGCTATCAAAGCTTTCATATCTTTAGCTTGAGCTGCTTTCTCAATATCCAATGCCAAATGATGAACTTTGCCATCGGCTTTTTTAAAGTCTTTCATCTCTGTGCGCAAGCTTGCCATGAGTTTCATTTTTGTGCCCATGGATGGTGTTTCATGAAATGCAATACCATGCGCTGCTTCTGCTGCAGCATCAAAGTCTTCACGTAAAATCGCATCATCAACGGCGGCATAGTCCAAGCCCAACTGCTGCATAATCGCTTTAAGCGAGCCTGCCTCTGCGGTTACACCTTTATTTATCTTATGCATAGGCTGATGCGGCTTGGTCGATGAAGTTGTACACATCATATCGTATTTCTTTTGATGCTTTTGATACATCTTCATTTTACCTTCTTGCTTAAACTTCTCTGCTGCATGTTTCCAATGGTTACACGGTGGTTCAAAGGTTTCATCATGAATATATGCCGCAATTTTTCGCACATCATCTTCTTCAAAACCCATGTTTGGCATCACACCCAACATTTTCACAGGCATTTTCAGCAAAGCTTTATCTTCGGTAGGATTGGTGGCAAAAGCTGTAACTTTATCAACAAATGCAGTCTTATCTTTAGTCGCCATCTTATATTTCATCTGCACACCAAACATCGGTGGTGCTTGCGCAGGTTCTAGCTCCGCATTATGGCACGTTAAACAGTTCTCTTGAAAAAGTTTTTTACCCTCCATAAATGTTTTATCGCTCGCCGCAGCTTGCGTTGTCATGGCAAGGCTTAAACCCGCCAACAAAATTACCTTTTTCATATTATCTCCTGTTTTAGAATGTGTATTCAACTTCTGCATACACCCTGTCATTATCATTAAATTGTCCAAAGAAGTCTGTCGCATCACCCGAAAACACATCCAAACCCAAACGACCCAATGTGTTATCTGAAAATTCATACGAAACTTTGGGGCGCAACATAGAGCTGCCATCTGAATAGTTCATTAAAATAATCATTTCAGGTTTTAACTTATCATTCATATAATCTGTGGACACCATCAAGGTAACAAAACCAGAGTTTTCTTTTTCAAGCATGGTGTTATCCCAGTTTTGAATATGACGCACAAACACTTGTGGGCTAATACGCCAATTGTTGGCATTATAATCCAATCCCAACGCTGCATTCCAAGTGGTAACATCTGTTGGCGCAACACTGGTTGTGATAATCTCATTGGTATTGATAGCAACTTCAGCACGCAAAACCCATGCCCCAAATGCATTCGACGCTGAGCCGCCTACCGTGTTCATGCGCTGGTATACGGGTGTTAACGTAAGCTGCCCAGGGCTGATGTTTTTTTGGATGGCAGGTGTGTCTTTCCAACCATTAAACCAGTTGAGTGATACATCCCACCCGTCCAAATTAGCCCGCCATGCCAAGCCATATTCAGCATCACTCGCGCCAAAGCTTGGTTTATTGCCTTGAGCTACATTTAACGTAAATCCTGGCGGTGGTGCTGGCATTTGATACGCCCAACGCGAACCTCGGGGTGCAAACTCAGCAGGTTTGGCATCAGGAATAAACACAAGTTCAAACTCATGTTCATTATCACCCAAATATGCGTAATAGTTTAAGCGAACCGCAGCAACACCAATGCGTGAATCCAAAAAATCATCCAACAAAAATTCACGCATATCCAAAGGATTTACAATGTCCAATAAACGCAAACCATCCGTTTTACCCCAAACGATTTGTTGTTGCCCTACCCTTAAATCATAATCATCCGCCGCATATAAAAAATAAGCTTCTTTAACCGCTGAATATGTACGGTATTCGTTTTGAATAGTCGGTGTGTAATCGGTCGTATTGGCAGCTTCAATATCTGTGGCTGCATCATACCAACCTAAGAAACGACCTCTAAACTCAAGCCTGTCCGTTAATATCGCTTCAGGTTTAATGTCGATTCGATTTTGCACTTTATCCAAGCGTTGTTCACCTGAGATAAAATATGCTGTCTCATTTTTTACAGCACCGTGCAACGTAAACTCCACAGCCGAGGCTGCTGCACTATTGAGCAACAGCCCCCCTGCAACTGCCAACATCATCACATGCTTCATACTTTGCCTCATACTTTAATTTTCTCCTTGCCCAAACCAAGCAAGACAGGGAACAAATAAACCGTTGCTGCGTAACAAATAATCATGGTTGCTGCAATCAACGCACCCAGCTTCATTTGCGGATACAAAGCAGCAGATAACAACACAAGGAATCCACCCACAACGACAATCGTGTTAAACAAAATCGCATGACCTACACTTCGGTTGGTATTCACCACACTTTCTTCGTAACTATGGTTAGCAATACTTTCTTCATGGTATCGATGCAGGTAATGAATGGCGAAATCCACACCAATACCCAATGCCATAGAACCAGTGAGTGCTGTTGCCAAATCCAATGGAATGCCAATATTACCCATGGTTCCGTAGTTGACTGTCACGGCAAGTGTCACTGGAATCATGGCAATCACTGCAATCAAGATACGTTTAAACATCACCAGACAAAGCAAGAAAATAGCAAATATTGATAATGCCAATGATGTCACCTGCCCATCAATAATCATCTTAGCTAAGCTGTCCAAGGTGTAACCTGTGCCCGCCCATTTGACGGTGTAACCTTCTGATTCTGGAAACCAAGCTGCCGTTTTATCTTGTAATCGCTCCAATATCTCGGCAACCGCTTCCGTGCTGTCACTTTTCATATTAATCACCACATGCGCTTCGCGGTAGTCACTGGTCATAAACTTCTCAAAGTCATCAGGCGCACCAGAGAATGAATAAAGCAACAAATATTGCGCTGCCAAGTCGGACGCATCAGGTACACGATAGTAATCTGGGTTATCTTCATTAAGTGCCTTATTCATAATCATCAGGAACTCAGCAATGGATGAAGTATCACCCACCAGCGGGTCTTTCTCGATTTCAGTTTGTAAATCTACAATCTTTTGCAAAAATACTGGCTCAAGCAAACCATTTTCTTTGCCTGTATCAATCATAATATCAAGGCTAGTTGTGCCTGCAAAATGTTCATTGAGCACAGTATCTGCATGACGAATCGGGTCGTCTGGCTTAAATTGCGCCACCATGGATGCATCCACCTTAATCAAGCTTGCGCCATACACCGAAACAACAACCAGTATGGCAAAAAATGCCATGATTTGTTTAGGGTATTGAATGATAAACTTACTTGACCAATCCACATAATCGGTGAACAGTGGTTTTCTGTCGGCATGCCCATCTTTTTCAGGTAATAGCATTAATGCTGCAGGGAATAATGTCAGCGTGATAATCAAGGCATAAGCAATACCCACCGTCGCAAAAATACCAAACTCTTGAATCGGTGGTAAATCAGAAGTTAACATGGACAAGAAACCTGCACCTGTGGTCACCGAGGTCATCACCATGGGTTTCCACAATTCATGCATCACTTCCACAATACGTTCTTTGCGGTGCGCATATTCCGAGAAATGTGCCAGCAATCGCTCGCGGCTTAAAAAGTGAACCGCATCAGCAATACCAATCGCCATAATCAGAATGGGTAACATGGTGGTGATGGTATAAATATTATAACCCAATGCTGCCATGGTTCCCACTGTCCACACTTCCGCAATCAATACGGTAAGCAAGGGAAGCACTACACCTCTGGGTGAGCGAAACGAGATATACAACAACAAAATAAGTAATGCGATGATGATGGGTTGCATACGTGTCATTTCTTGGGGCATATACACGCCAAACACACCTTCAATCACAGGGCGGCCCGAGATAAAGAACTCCTCATTACCACCACGTGCTTCAAGTTCTTCAACTTTATTTTTCACCAAATCATAAATATCAGCGTAAGTTTCGCGTGCATTGGGTTGCGGACGCACTGCCAAAACCGTGCCTACGCCATCTTTGGACACAATCACATCTTCATAAATACCAAACTCATGCATACGCTGCTTAATGTGGTCGATTTCTTCCTGGGTTTCAGGCACACCGTCCATAAACGGCTCCACATCAAGCCCAGAAGCCGAGCCGCGAATATCTTTGATGGTGGCAAGCGATAACAAATCATTCAGTGATAATGTGCGTAGCAGAGGTTGCTCACCCAACCAGTCGGTCAATTCTTGCACCAATGCAAGCGTATGTTGATTATATACCCCTTCTTTTTTATTGATAAGACCAATAATCACCAAATCACTGCTACCAAATTTCTCATCCAGCACTTGTTTATTGATATAAGCATCACTGTGTTTGGGTAACATAGCATCCGTATCGGTTTCAATATGAATGGAGCGCATTTGATTGCCTGCCATCACCGTGATAAGCAACAGCATCACCAGCACAGCTTTCGGGTGTTCCAGTATCCAACTAAATAATTTATGCATTGTTTTTTCCTTTATTTGCCGCGGTAGCCGCGTTTAATCATACGTTCTGTAAACATCCTGTCCGATAAGCCTGTGTTGTATTCATGGTCAGAAAATACCAGTTCGGTTTTATGATTGGTTTGCACATTGCTCATCACACCACCTGTGGCTGTCCAAATACCATCAATTTGTTTGATACCATTGGATACCAAGTGTTTGAGTTCACGACCTTTTTTGTCCCAAAAGTCCACTTTAATATACATATCAATGTCTTTGCGCACATGGTAAACCACTTTAGAATAACCCAAGTCTTTGATAAGTTGCTTGGTTTTAGGCACAGCTTGCACCACCCAAACATCAAAACCTTCAATATTATCTGAGCCTAAAAGCGTCCAATTATAATCGGGTAGCTCGGGTGTTTGTTTGATGTCTTCAAACGTAAAATCCGTACCCATAAAATAATCACCACGATCCGATGAAGAAATACGACGCACTTTTTTCAGCGCAGGCAAATACAACCATTGGTCATCATCTTTAGCTTCATCGGCATAATCCCAAGTGAGCATAGCTGTGTCCCGCACGTTGGCAGGTGATAGAAAATAGGAAACTGATTTACTATCCAGTCCATAATCTTTGCTGAACGAAATCATTTCGCGCTCGCGCACATTACCTCGTTTATCAATCAAGCGTTGCTTCATTTTTTGTTTTAAATCTTGCCCATCATCACGCGCTTCCACACGTTTCATCACTTCCAAACCCGTGGTTGGCTCCGCAGCTATCACTGGTGCTGAAACAAGCGTGGTTAAACCGACTGCAATCCATAAAAGTTTAATGTTCATTTGAAACTCCTTTGGTAATACTTTTGTATGCTAAAAATGATAAAATAAGCCATACCACTGAACGCAAAGTCATGGCACCAATCGTGCGCGTTTCATAGGCAATATCACTAAGTTGAATGGAGAGTAATAGTGTTGCAAACACCATGATTGTGGACAGTGCTACCATGATGGCGAGCCAAGCAGCCCAAGCTTTCTTCAACCAAAATCCCATACCTGCTGCCACATAAACAAAGCCCGATATAAAATTAAACCACAACACCGCAGGCACATAATCCCCTGCTGCAATTCGCGCCTCTTCACTCCAAAAAAGCACATCTCCACCAGATTTAATCGTCAATAATCCAAATGCTACCGCAACCGTGCCTATGACCATGCGCACAATTCCGCATCGTTTTTTATGTTGAACATCCATTGTTGTTCTCTCCTTTAAATCCTACTTTTTATTTATCATCTCTTAGCGCCATCAAATCAAACATCAGCTGCCGCAAAACACGTACGGTTGTATCCCTATCTTCTGGCGAAATATTTGCGCCCAACTCTTTCTGCATTCCACTTGCAATCGGGAATGCTTGATCAAGCAGCTCCTTACCCAGTGTCGTAAGCATAATATCAAACCTACGTCTATCTTGCTCATTGGCTTTGCGCTCTATCAGCCCTTTTTTAACCAACCCATCCAAGCGGCGCGTCACGGTTGTTTTATCTCGCATCATCAATTCAACAATTTTGGCTTGGCTCATCGACCCGCCACTATATAATCGAATCAAAATTGCAAAGTCTTGTGCCACAATTGCAAGACCCGCTTCTGCAAACCGTTTCTCAATTTCCTCCGTCATCAAATATGACACCCGATTGATGTGAAACCCAAGCACTTGCTCTAACTTAAATGTGTTCAAATCATCCATAATCGCTCCCTTACGGCGAACTGTAATCTATATAGATGTATATTGCAACTGTTTTATTTGACAACTTATCCCGCAATAAAAATAAGTTTATCAAATCAACATCAAACTAGCGATGACAAACGCATTCAAATTCGTTATCCTGCGCAACCTTTTAAATCAGATATAAAAGAGTGATAAGTTTTCGAATTGGAGTTGCTAATGACGCAAATGCCGAAAAAGCAAGGGTTATATAACCCACAACAAGAACATGATGCGTGTGGTGTAGGTTTTGTTGCACATATAAAAAACCAAAAAAGTCATGATATTGTCGAGAAGGGCTTAGAGATTTTACTTCGCCTTACCCACAGGGGTGCAGCAGGTGCTGACCCGCGTGAAGGTGATGGCGCTGGTATCTTGATTCAAATTCCAGACGACTTTTTCCAAGCCGTCGCACCTGATTCAGATATTACTCTACCTGCCGCTGGTGAGTATGGAGTAGGCATGATTTTCTTGCCTCAAGATGATACGCATCGCGCAGCATGTGAGAAAATGATTATAGATAGCATTATTGCTGAGGGACAAACTGTACTGGGCTGGCGTGATGTGCCTGTTGACCCCATTCATGCTGATTTACCTGAAAGTGTATTGGCATGTGAGCCAGTCTCACGCCAAATCTTTGTCGGCAAAGGCTCCAACTGCGCTGACCAACAAGCCTTTGAGCGCAAGCTGTTTGTAATTCGTAAAATCTTTGAAAATGCGATTGCGGACAAAGCTTTTGATGATAAAGCCAAGTTTTATGTCAATTCATTATCCACGCGCACCATCGTATATAAAGGCATGTTCTTATCGCATCAAGTGGGTGCATATTTTACCGACTTATCTGATGCACGTATGAAATCAGCCTTGGCATTGGTGCACCAACGCTTCTCCACCAATACTTTCCCATCTTGGGAGCTTGCTCACCCCTTCCGTATGGTGGCGCACAATGGCGAGATCAACACGGTTCGTGGCAATATCAACTGGATGAACGCCCGTCGTCAATCCATGAAATCTCAGTTTTTGGGTGCTGACCTTGATAAAGTATGGCCATTGATTCCTGAAAACCAATCCGACACCGCATGTTTTGATAATGCGCTTGAATTATTGGTCATGGGTGGTTATTCACTCACCCACGCAGCTATGCTTTTGATTCCAGAAGCATGGGCTGGCAATGATTTAATGGACAAAAAACGCAAAGCATTTTATGAGCATTATGCAGCACTCATGGAGCCTTGGGATGGCCCAGCGGCTGTTGCATTTACAGATGGTGTTCAAATCGGTGCCACACTGGATAGGAATGGACTTCGCCCAGCGCGCTACTTGGTAACTGATGATGATTTGGTGGTCATGGCATCTGAAATGGGTGTTTTGGACATTCCTGAGGAAAAAATCATTAAAAAATGGCGTTTACAGCCTGGAAAAATGTTCCTGATTGATTTGGAAAAAGGTCAAATCATTGATGATGAAACCATCAAAAATGAATTGGCAGACGAGCATGACTACCAAAAAATCTTAGCTGAAACACAAATTCAAATTGAAGATTTGGATGCTGATGTCGAGGTTGTTCAACCTGACCACGCGACATTGTTAAACAAACAACAAGCATTTGGTTACACCAAAGAAAACCTGAAATTCTTGATGGAACCTATGGTGCTTACAGGCATGGAAGCCACGGGCTCTATGGGTAACGACACACCACATGCTGTGTTGTCTAACCGTGCTAAACCATTATACAATTATTTCCGCCAACTCTTTGCCCAGGTGACCAATCCACCGATTGACCCGATTCGTGAAGAAATGGTAATGAGTTTAACCTCATTTATTGGTCCCAACCCTAATCTATTGGGGCTTGGTGAAGATAAACCTGACTTACGCTTGGAAGTTCATCAACCCATCCTTAGCAACTATGATTTGGAAAAAATTCGCCATATTCATGCATCCACGGATGGTAAATTCCGCACCGTGACTTTATCCATGTGTTACCCTGCTGACTCAGGTGCTGCGGGTATGGGTGTTGCTGTTGAAAACCTATGCAAACAAGCCGAACGCGCTGTGTTGGATAAGTTTAATATCATCATTCTATCCGACCGCGATATGGACGAGCAACACATCCCTATTCCTGCATTGCTGGCTACATCTGCTGTGCATCAGCACCTCATCAAAAAAGGTTTGCGCGTGGAAACTGGGCTAGTCATTGAAACAGGTTCAGCCCGTGAAACCCAACATTTTGCAACACTTGCAGGTTTTGGCGCAGAAGCAGTGAACCCATACCTTGCCTTTGAAACATTGATTGATATGCGCAATGGCGGTCATTTACCTGCTGATTTAAGTGATGATGTTATCATTGCCAACTTTATCAAAGCCGTGGGTAAAGGTTTATACAAAGTGATGTCCAAGATGGGTATTTCAACTTACCAATCGTATTGTGGCGCACAAATCTTTGAAGCTTTCGGTCTTTCAACTGACTTTGTTGAAAATTATTTCACAGGCACTGCTACCCAAATCGAAGGCATAGGTTTGGATGAAGTTGCCAAAGAAGCGGTGATGCGTCATCAACTTGCTTATGGTAACTCGATGATTCATAAGAAAATGTTGGACGTTGGTGGTGAATATGAATGGCGTGTGCGCGGCGAACAACATGCGCTTACGCCTGAAACCATTGCTAAACTGCAACATGCTGTCCGCACCAACAATTATGAGTTATACAAAGAGTTCGCCGACACCATTAACCATCAAAAGGGGCGTTTGGTTACACTGCGTGGCTTGTTTAAATTCAACAAAGGCAAGTCTATTTCCATTGATGATGTGGAACCTGCAACCAATATCGTCAAACGCTTTGTTACAGGTGCCATGTCGTTTGGCTCAATTTCTCACGAAGCACACAGCACATTAGCGATTGCCATGAACCGCTTGGGTGGTAAATCCAACACAGGTGAAGGTGGTGAAGAAGTTGCACGATTCACCCCACTTGCTAACGGCGATTCCATGCGCTCAGCCATTAAACAAGTGGCATCAGGTCGTTTTGGTGTCACGGCTGAATATTTGGCAAACGCCGACCAAATCCAAATCAAAATGGCGCAAGGCGCAAAACCGGGTGAAGGTGGGCAACTGCCAGGGCATAAAGTGGATGAGCGCATTGGTAAAGTGCGCCACTCTACACCGGGTGTGGGTTTGATTTCTCCACCACCGCATCATGATATTTATTCGATTGAAGATTTGGCACAATTAATCTTCGACCTTAAAAACACCAATACCGATGCTGATATTTCAGTCAAATTGGTATCTGAAATTGGTGTAGGCACAGTTGCTGCGGGTGTGGTCAAAGCACATGCTGACCATGTGGTGATTGCAGGTCATGATGGAGGCACTGGTGCATCACCACTGACGTCCATTAAATATGCAGGTTCGGCTTGGGAAGTTGGTTTGGCTGAAACCCAACAAACCTTACTGTTGAATCGTTTACGCAGTCGCACACGTTTACAAGCGGATGGACAAATGCGTACTGGTCGTGATGTTGCGATTGCTGCCCTTTTGGGTGCTGATGAAGTAGCATTTGGTACGATTGCTTTGATTGCAGAAGGTTGTGTAATGATGCGCAAATGTCACCTCAACACTTGTCCAGTCGGTGTTGCCACACAAGATGCGGAATTGCGCAAGAAATTCGTAGGAAAACCTGAAGATGTGGTCAACTACTTCATGTATGTGGCAGAAGAAACCCGTGAAATCATGGCTGAGTTGGGCTTCAGAACCTTTGATGAGATGGTTGGACGTGTGGACATGTTGGACACCGATGATGCTGTGCGTCATTGGAAATCTGAAGGCATTGATTTGTCGCCAATTTTCCATCAAGTGGAATCTGAAGACAATAAATCACACAATCAAACCCAAGACCATGGCTTGGATGTATTGATTGATAACAAATTGATTGCAGAAGCTAAACCTGCTTTGGACAACAAAACACCAGTGGTCATTGATACCGACATTTGCAATGTTGACCGTAGCTTTGGCACCATGCTTTCGGGCAAAGTTGCCAAGATATATGGTCATGCAGGGTTACCAGAAGATACCATTGTCATCAATGCCAAAGGCACTGCTGGGCAATCCTTGGGTGCATGGTTGGCACGTGGTGTATTCATCAACCTTGTCGGCATTGGTAACGATTATGTGGGTAAAGGTTTATCGGGTGGTCGCATCAGCATTCGCCCACCAGAAGAAACGCCAATCAAAGCTGAAGAAAACAGCATTGTGGGCAACACAGTTCTGTTTGGCGCAGTCGATGGCGAAGCCTATTTTAATGGTATTGCAGGTGAACGTTTTGCCGTGCGCAACTCTGGTGCTGTCGCCGTTGTTGAAGGCGTGGGCGACCATGGCTGCGAATATATGACAGGTGGTACGATTGCGATTTTGGGTGAAACAGGGCGTAACTTTGCCGCAGGTATGTCTGGCGGCATGGCTTATGTCTTTGATGCATCTGGCGCATTTGAAAGCCGTTGCAACAAAGCGCAAGTTGCCTTGGAAAAAGTTGAAGGTTCGGCATCAGCGAATCAAACAAGTGAGACACTAAACATTGAGCACAGCATCGACCAAAATGATGCGCAAACCCT
>CAMZLX010000151.1 GCA_947311795.1 uncultured Zetaproteobacteria bacterium | reverse complement strand
GAACAACGCGACGGGGCAAAGCTATTACATTTAGATAGGTCTTTAACCGACAAAACCATACTCGATTTACCATCCTTGGTACAAGCCGGTGATGTGTGGGTGGTCAACGACACCAAAGTGATTCCCGCACGATTGATGGGTAAGAAACCCAGTGGCGGCAAGGTTGAAGTGCTGCTGCTCGAACCTTTGGGGCAAGATAATGTTTGGTCAGCTTGGGGAAAAAGTAATAAACCCTTAACCGTTGGCACTGTGGTGCATTTCTCGGACACTTTTTCAGGTGAAATCATCCAACGCGATGGCAAAAACATTGAAGTCAAACTCATCGCCGATGATGTGGGTGCTGCCATTGAATCCCATGGTCACATGCCACTCCCCCCTTATATTAATCGCCCTGATTCTGAAGAAGATAAACAACGGTATCAAACCGTGTTTGCAGCACACAAAGGTGCTGTTGCTGCACCCACTGCGGGGCTACATTTAACCCCTGAATTGATGCAAAAGATGGAAGAACAAGGTGCAACGTTTGTCCATATAACCTTGCACGTTGGACCAGGCACATTTCAACCCATTCAAGTGGACAATACCAACGACCACATCATGCACGAAGAAGCGTATATCATTTCGCAACAAGCCGCCGACACCATCAATCAAGCCAAACAAGCAGGAAAGCGCATTGTTGCCGTGGGCACAACAAGCTTACGCACATTAGAAGCTGCAAGCCAAAGCGGCACACTACAAGCTGGCAGCGACCGCACCGATATATTCATCACACCCAGCTATCAATTTAAAATGACTGATGCCCTGCTTACCAACTTCCATTTGCCCAAATCCACGCTTTTGATGTTGGTCTCCGCACTTGCAGGGCAAGATACCATCAAAGCCGCCTATCAACATGCGATTGAACAAAGCTATCGCTTTTATTCTTATGGCGATGCGATGTTTATTCCTTCTCAAAAACACAAGTAGCGCATGTCAGAAGTTCTTTCATTTATCATATTATACTTGGTTGTTGGATTTCTAGAGATTGGTTTTGATATAGTCTTTAAACCAACTTATATATTTGGCTTCATTATAGCATGGCAAGCACTTCAACTTCTTCTCCTTTACCTACAACAAAGGCGCATAAGGAAAAGAAAGGTCTATGATATTAACAATATGGATGAACCCAACCCCCTACTCATAGATGAGCCTGCCTTTTCGCCTGAAAAAGAAGACTCGCCGCCTAAAAGCAAAGACCTTGCACCTCATGTCACAACCAACAAAATATCAGATAATATAAACCCTGAAGAGTCATTGCGCACCGACTCAGAACATTTAGACCTTGCCAAAATGGAAGAGAAACTTCGCCTAGAGCGCGATCGCTGGCTGCAAAAAGAACACCACAATGATATTCAGCCCTTGAACTCAGAAATATCTCACTTGGACAGCCATATCGAAATTGTCATTCAAGCATCTCGATCTATTGAAGAAATATTGGAGAAAAAGTTTGGCGCCTATGGAAAAGGGCTACATTCAAAGCTAAGTAGCATCGAAGAAAAACTTTCAAGCAATATCGTTAAGAAAATCCGTTGGGTTGCAACTGTTCGCAACCAAACGGTTCACTCCAATTCCGCATCCTTTGATAAAAATGATTATATTCAGACTTATCAGGATATTATTTCACACTTACAAAACGCCTAGACCCTTCCTTTTTTAAACAGCCCAAAAGGAAAAGTATGCCCAAGAAAAACCACCCATTCAATGAGCCTGATGCCAAGCATCCCCCACCACTTTCATTTAAAACAATCGGTGGCTCAGCAGGTATAAAGTCTTTGGTATCAAAACTTATATTCAGCAACCTCGTATAACTATAATCAGCCTGCTTAACCCCGCGAATTCCAAGCGTATGCACGCCGCCAGAGTATGAACTTGTATAGTCCAACCTATAAAAAGAATAAGCTAAATCATCCGTATATTGAGCAACATCCCGCAAAAGCGTTGCAACAGCAGAAAAATCAGCCGCGTCAGTGTAATTTAAACTGTAATCTGGAGCCAAACTCGCTAATACGCCCGCAACCGTAGGCGTTACGTTTACAGCTATAATGTGTAAGCGGTTGTTCTTTATCGAATTCTTAGCGGTGTAAAACCCGACCAAACCAGCAGTATCCCTGCCATCTGTAACCAACAACACTTGACCCTCTACCAAGTCTGTTACTGTGGCAAATGTCTCAACACGTGCCATTCCTTCTACAATAGCTCCATATAAATTTGTACTGTTCAAACCACTAAGCTGGATACCATTAATTGCATTTTGAATGGCAACAGGGTCACTGGTAAAATCAATAATTTGAGTCACATTCTTATCAAAAGTATAGACAGCAACCCGTTGGTCTTTGACCAAAAGCTTAGTCCCTGAAGCATCAAAAATACCTTGTATAAGCGATTGCTTCATCGTTGCTAAGTCTGCTGGTAAAATACTATTACTTATATCAATCATAAGAACAGTATCTATCCGATGCTTGGCTTCGGTAACCTTTGTCATCACAACTGATGATTCAACAGAAACAGCAAACTGATCTTCATATATTAATAAGTCTGATGGCAATAGATTTGCAAATGGCTTATTCGTCGTAGCGTCATACGCTCTAAATAGCACATTCACATTTGCAGGCGGCTTTACTTGCACATCCATTCTTTCTAACCTAATTCTATCTAATGTTAACCCAACCTGTGTTGCACCAATACCACCCTGAGAATCACTTGCAAAAAAAGAAACATTAAACTGTTGAAGCGCATTATAATTAGAGGGTAAAATGAAATTATGTGTTGTGTTTGCAACTGGTGAGCCAGAGGCATCCATGGCTTGAATTGCATCAAGATCGTTCACCATCGCAACCTCATCTAAGCTAGGGTAGTTTAGCCCTGCAGTCGGCAAAGGGAAATCTAAAACCTTTCCTACAAAACGAACGCTACGGTTACCTAAATCGGCAATAATAATGTTACCAAAGCTATCCACAGCAACATCTGTTGGTGCATTGAGACTAGCTTGTGAAGCCAGACCCCCATCGCCTAAATTGCCAGCCACGCCACTTCCTGCCACAATACTCACATTGCCTAGTGTATCTACCTTCGTCACTTGATGACTTGTTTTTTCAGTATAATAAACAGTGTTCGAAGCATCTATCGCTATCCCATAAGGTAAACCCAACCCTGATTTCCACGTAGAAATCACTCCCGTAGCAGCATCAACCTTGCGAATTCGCCCATTTCCAGAGTCTGTAATCAATAAATTATCATTTCCATCTAGAGCAATATCAACGGGGTTAAATAAAGTTGCATTGGTCGCCAAACCAGCATCTCCAGCAAACCCGAATGTGCCAACACCTGCTACTGTAGTAATGATATTTGTCGTTTTATCAATTTTCCGAATAACATGATTACCTTCATCCGCAAAAAATAGATTGCCTAAGCTGTCAAAAGCAAGCCCTGCAGGTGTATGTATACGTGCAGCCAAAGCATCACCGCCATCACCTAAATACCCTGGAGTATTCGGTGTGCCAACAACTGTTGTTATAACACCAGCAACATCAATCTTACGAATGACATGGTTTCCCTCATCCGAAAAATACAGATTGCCAGCAGCATCAAACACTACACTGTAAGGGGTCTTGATACTTGCGCTCGTAGCAAGCCCTGAATCTCCCGAAAAGCCAGCAACACCTGTACCCGCAACTAAACTCAGCATACCCGTCGTTCGACTGACTTTTTTAATGGTATGACTTATCGCATCAGTGATAAAGACATCACCACTAGCATGAACATCAACTGTATAAGGTGTGGCTAAATAAGTTGAATTAGCCAAAGCATCAATCGTAGGTGGGTATGGCGCATAATAGGAGTTCCCACCGGCTAATGTGATAATATCACCTGTTGCCGCATAGCTAACTTGCCCAACCAACAAAAGTGTCACACTCAAGAAAATCATCTTCATTCCCATCATTCTTCCTCCCACAAACAAGGCACAGGGTAGCTGCAACAGTACAAAGTTGAAACCCTGTTACCATCCACAATTGATATACACACAGGGAATATTGAACACTATT
>CAMZLX010000150.1 GCA_947311795.1 uncultured Zetaproteobacteria bacterium | reverse complement strand
CTCTGCTGCTACTTTATCTTGCAGCGCCTCAATTTCAGGCTTACAAAACTCTTCAATCGCGCCACATACTGTACAAATCAAATGGTCGTGATGTTTTTTATCCGCGCGTTCATACCGCTTTTTATCCGCAAGCTGAATCGATTCAATCAGCCCTTGCTCTGCCAATGCTGCAAGCCCGCGATACACTGTGGCAATACCAATGCTGATACCTTTTTCTTTGAGTTTAAATGCCACTTCATCCGCATCCCAGTGTTTATCTGAGCGATTAATCATATCCAAAATGGCTTGGCGTTGTGCGGTGAGCTTCTGCATAATATCGAATGATAATCACTATCACTATCATAGTGCAAGCGTTTTTTATTTGACACGTATAATAACTTAGTTAAATTTCTTTAATGAAATTGATAAAGAGAACACTTATTCTTGTTACCCTTTTTTTGTTAACTGCCTGTCCAGACAGCTCAAATACGGGCAGCCAACTTGGAACAGAACCAGCACCCGCAAATAAGGCATCCTCAATCACAACCTGCTCAGGTGGAAGCATATCTATTCCTAACCCTTCTGACTTCTTCCCTCTGAACCCTAATAGTCGGTGGGTATATAAAGGAACAGCAACATTAACAATGGCACCGAACATTCCTTATACCAATGAAGTTAATGTGGATGGCTCTCAGAATATTAACGGAACCCAAACTTCAATCATCACTGCAACCAATTATCTAGCACAGGGATTTGATAGAAGCTATGTTCACATGGATACAATAAAAGGCTCCACAGAGTGGTCTATTGTTTTGGATAATACTGCAACCACTCCGCTTAATACTGCTATTTTTCCGATATCTATTGGGAAGAAATGTACACAAACCTATTCAAACGTAGATTTTGGTCCCATTGACCCATATAGTGCCAACTCTCCTCATGTCTTTGGCACATATAATATCGATGTAACCTTTGCAGCCGTTGAACCATTAACCGTAATTGCAGGAACATTTGCTGATACAATACGCACTGAAATAACGCAAACCATTACAGCCTCAGCTACCGTAGATGGCAATACAATCAACATTAACAGCAATAACTCAACCACAGAGTGGATGGCACGAAATGTTGGCGTAATTAAAACTGTTTATAATTCTCCATCCACCTCGGAATATGCAACTGAGGAACTTGCTGACTACATTATCCCTATTGAGAAAGCATCAACATGCATCACAGGAGATGCTGTCATAGCCTCCATGGGTTATGGGGTAGAGTATTATCCATTTGATGTTTATAGTGCAACCATGATGGATAGCTATACAACCCTTAGCACATATCCTTTAGAAAAACACACCAGTTTACTGCTAAACAAAGGTTTATTTAATATTCAAGGCGTAAATACGAAGCATACGAGCGAAATAAGATCATCTCTTCTTCCTATCACAACTGATATATACACCAGCACAGACAATACGGGGGTTTACAGTTGGTCCCACCTTGCCCGTCAAGCAAATATACAACCGTCAGTGCCACCCACTCCAATCAAACTTGTTCAGTTTCCTTTAAGCACTGGTGGGCAATGCCAACAAACCCTAATCAATGTTAATTTAGGCGACATTGACTTTGATGGTACGGATGACACGGGTATTATTGAATTTAGCAGTGATGTGTATTCCTTCAGCACAGTAAATACACCACTTGGAAGTTTTCCGAGCACCTTTGAAATACGAAGTGTAAACAAACAAAAAGCTCGCCTTTCTTCAGGAGGAATTGCAGCAACAACCTTAAATTCAACCGCTTGGCGGTCTCCACAAGTTGGACTTATCAAGGAGACAAGGGTAAGGAATGAAACGAGCACCAATCCTACTCCTTCGACCACAACTACATTTGAAGACACACGAAGCAACAGCTTTATTAAACTGCCTTACGCCGCCAACGATATTGTTTACGATATTTACAGTAGCAAACTTTATGCAAGTATTCATAGTGACGCTTTAAGCTATGCTAATCATATTATTGCGATTGATCCAGCAACAAGCAGTGTTACAAATTCTGTTCTGGTAGGCATCAACCCTGGTCCTATTGCTTTATCTCAAGATGGGAGCAAACTTTATGTCGGTATGTTTGGAGAGCCGAAGGTTAGGTCTCTTAACTTACCTAATATGACCCTCAACCCAACATTTTCTCTGGGTGGTGACCCTATCTTCGGAACTTCTTTTTATGCAGAGGATTTGGCAGTTGCACCAGGAGACCCATACTCAGTTGCGGTTGCCAAATTTGATATACCTAATCGCAACCACCAAGGAATTAGTATCTATAAAAATGGCGTACCCCTTGCAAACAACACCACCAACACTGTAGGTGAAGGAAATGTTATTGCTTTTGGGGCTGCGAGTGAGCTCTTTGGGCTACCTATTAATTCAATACCGCAAGGCTTAAGTTCTTATACTGTGAACAACACGGGTATTACATTTATCGCATGCCATTGGAGTCAAGGTATTGGCTCTGAAGTTTTATTCATGAATGGTTTATTATATGGTAGTGCTGGCAAGGTATTTAATCCTCTCACACAACTAAGCACCCAAGATTTCACATTTCCTACGCTAACAAGTGGCGTATCTCTTATGTACGATTCAGTATCAAATAGTTTAACATTCTTGGCTATTAAAGGTGCATCTGAATTTTCCACTTTTTCTTTCGACCTAACGACCAAGCTAACAGTTGGTTCAAGTAAGCCTTACCGCTTCCAATACTGTGATGCCTTTTTCAACTGTAATGATTTATCAGCGAGTTCTTTACAGAACATGGAGGTGAATGGATTTGCCTTCCGTGTATATGACCGAAACGCTTCTTCCCCTATTACGGAATGGGGAATTGTTCTCCAAAAATAAGAGTTTATGATTTTAAAAGCTCAATCCTTACATTCCTTTTACAACATAAATCATGCAAGCGATTGATAAATTGGATGTGTAATGGCATACGAAATCAAGAAAACAGAACATACAGGTGCAAAACAAGGCAAGGGGTTTTGGGGCAAAAAAGCTGATGCGAAAAAGCAAAGTAAAAAGCTTAGACGCAGCAACGACAAACAAGACACACAACAAGCTCTTTCAAACTAGCGCTGCCCATTCCCCTCTGGCTAGAGGGGTGCTGCAAGGCAGCGGGGTGTCGCCTACTTCAACCTCGGTCAATCACAATAATGAATATTACAACCATTGGAATGCGACTCAAGATGAAGGCGCAAGCCTGAGAGAGCACCCTGGGGTGTTAGTCGCGCACTGAGACAAAGCTTGCCCGACTAAAGTCGGGCTTCCATACGATGTTATCCACAAGCACCACTCTAAAATAAGCTTTGTTTTAATTAGATTACCTTACACTTCAATCGCAAAATTATGGCATAAAAACGCGCTTTTGTTATGGTGTCGCTCAATATATTTATAGACACACTGAGGAGCGCACCTTGAGCAACACAGCAAGCCAAACTTTTGATGCCAAAAACACTTTAAATGTAAACGGTAAAGACTACACCTACTTCAAACTTGATGCCGCAGGCGATACATCCCACCTGCCCTTCTCGCTCAAAGTGTTGTTGGAAAACTTACTTCGCCGTGAAGATGGTGTGAATGTCACCCGCGAAGACATTTTAGCATTGATTAACCGCAAGCAAGGCGATGAACCCAGAGAAATTGCCTACATGCCAGCGCGTGTATTGATGCAGGATTTTACAGGCGTTCCCGCAGTTGTGGATTTGGCGGCAATGCGTGATGCCATGGCGGATTTGGGCGGCGACCCTGCCAAAATTAACCCGCTTGCGCCTGCTGAATTGGTGATTGACCATTCCGTGCAGGTGGACAACTTCGCATCCAACGATGCCGCAGAACTGAACACGGCCATTGAATATGTACGCAATGAAGAACGCTATAAATTCCTCAAATGGGGTCAAAATGCGTTTGAAACCTTCAAAGTTGTGCCTCCCGGTACGGGCATTGTGCATCAGGTGAACCTTGAAAATCTTGCCCGCACAGTATTTGTGAATGACGACAACGTAGCATACCCCGATACATTGATTGGCACCGATTCACACACCACCATGATTAATGGTTTGGGTATCCTTGGTTGGGGCGTGGGCGGCATTGAAGCTGAAGCTGCGATGCTTGGGCAGCCAGTGTCTATGCTTGTGCCGAAGGTGGTTGGCTTTGAACTCACTGGCGAACTGCCTGAAGGCGCATTAGCCACGGATTTGGTGCTGACGATAGTTGAAATGCTACGCAACCATGGTGTGGTCGGTAAATTCGTTGAATTTTATGGTACTGGTTTGGATTCATTGCCGCTCGCAGACCGCGCAACCATTGCCAATATGGCTCCTGAATATGGCGCAACATGCGGCATCTTTCCCATTGATGATGAAACATTGAACTACATCGAACTCACTGGTCGCGGTGAGCAAAAAGAGCTCATCAAAGCTTATTATCAAGCGCAAGGCATGTTCCGCGATGGTGGTGAAAACAAGGCTGTGTATGATGAAACCATCAGCCTTGATATGAGCACGGTTGTACCATCCATTTCAGGGCCCAAACGCCCGCAAGACCGCATCGTTTTGAGTGAAGCCAAAGCTGCATTTCAAAAAGATGTGGAAGTGATTAAATCCGAAGCGGGTTTAAGCTCTAAACCTGTGCAAACAACGATTAACGGTAAAGATGTGACCATTGAAGATGGTGCGGTGGTGATTGCTGCCATCACATCATGCACCAACACTTCCAACCCAACGGTAATGCTTGGCGCAGGGCTTGTGGCGAAAAAGGCTGCGGCATTGGGCTTGAATGCAGCACCTTGGGTGAAAACATCATTGGGCCCTGGCTCATTGGTGGTGACTGAATATTTAAACAAAGCAGACTTGATGAACCCACTCAAAGATTTGGGTTTCCATGTCGTGGGTTATGGTTGCACCACTTGCATTGGTAACTCTGGGCCACTGCCTGTTGAAGTGTCCAAAGCGATTAGCGATGGTGATTTATCGGTGACTGCTGTGTTGTCGGGCAACCGCAACTTTGAAGGCAGGGTTCACGCTGAAGTGCGCATGAACTATTTAGCATCCCCCCCACTTGTGGTGGCATACGCCATTGCAGGCACGATGAATATCGACATTTTTAATGAGCCTTTGGCGCAAGATAAAGATGGCAATGATGTGTTCCTCAAAGACATCTGGCCAAGCCAAGCCGAACTTGCGGCTGTGGTGCATGATTGCGTGACCAAAGAACAATTTGAAGATTCCTACAAAGATGTGTTTGCAGGCGATGAACATTGGCAAGCTTTGGATGCGCCAAGTGAAGCGCGTTTTGCATGGGATGATAAGTCCACATATATCCAAAACCCACCGTATTTCACAGGCATGAAACAACAACCTGAAACGGTTGCAGATATTTCAGGTGCGCGTTGTTTAGCCGTGCTTGGCGATTCCGTGACCACCGACCATATTTCACCAGCAGGTGCGATTAAGGCAGATTCACCTGCGGGTCGCTATTTGGCAGACAACGGTGTGGCGCAAAAGGACTTCAACTCCTATGGCTCACGCCGTGGTAATCACGAAATCATGATGCGAGGCACATTTGCCAACATCCGCCTGCGCAACCAACTTGCACCAGGCACAGAAGGCGGTGAAACCATTCATCAACCCTCACAAAAGCCCATGAGCATTTATGATGCGGCGATGTTGTACAAAGCAGATAACGTGCCTGTCATGATTATTGCGGGCAAAGAATCCGCTCTCTCTCTCTTTCCCCTTTCTCTATTACCATCCTACCCTTATTTTCTTCAAGAGGATTAAGCACTGCGATATTTTTTTTCCGTCTATTTTCTTGTCATTTGTTAATATGTTTATCTAATTTTTACTAGAAACTGCAACACTGCTGCTATGTTGTAATATGTTCTAGAAACTAATGACAATGCTGTCTTCTGCTAAAACATGTTTATGATAATATAAACTTTCCTCTCTTCTGAAAGGTCTTCCTGTACACAAAGACCTTTTGACCTTGTAGCTTTCATTCGGTTTCCGTGATTTGTGGGTCCCTTTGCTTTCTCTATTGTGTGTGAAGGAAATG
>CAMZLX010000149.1 GCA_947311795.1 uncultured Zetaproteobacteria bacterium | reverse complement strand
GCAGCGGTAATCACAGCGGTACCATGCTGGTCATCATGCAATACAGGAATATTGACACGCTTCTTTAATTCTTCTTCAATGATAAAACATTCAGGTGCTTTGATGTCTTCCAAATTGATACCGCCAAAGGTGGGTTCAAGGCGAGCTACCGTTTCCACGAATGCCATAGGGTCGAGCTCATCGACTTCAATATCAAACACATCAATATCGGCAAAGCGTTTAAAAAGAATACCTTTGCCTTCCATGACTGGTTTGCTGGCAAGCGCACCGATATTGCCCAAACCAAGCACAGCAGTGCCATTACTAATCACACCCACTAAGTTAGCGCGTGATGTATATTCATCGGCTTTGGCAGCATCTTTTTCAATTTCAAGGCAAGGGATGGCAACACCTGGCGAGTAGGCTAAGGCTAAATCGCGTTGTGTGATACAGGGTTTACTGGGTTTAACGCTTATTTTTCCAGGTGTGGGTTTGCTGTGATAATCCAGTGCTGCCTGGTCAAATGCTGAAAAGCTTTCCTGTTTTGCCATGAAAAGATACTCCTTGTTCCAATCGGAGCGAACCCTACCCATTTGAAGCGCATGAGGACAGTTGCAAATTTTTATGTGCAATCATTTAGTTTATTTTCATGTAAGGCTGTTACGCTTGCGCTGCTTTTGAAGAAAGTATGTGTTGGATTGTTGGTAGAATTGGCAGCTATGGAGTGGCTTTAGTGAGTGAACATATCCGTGAAATCCCTTATAATTACACGTCTTATTCAGACCGTGAAATTGTTAAACGCTTTTTAAGTGAGGAGATTTGGGATGACCTAAATGTGCTCCGCGCACAGCGTAAAACAGGGCAGTCGGCAAGACTTTTGTTTGATATTTTGGGCGATGTTTGGGTGATTGAACGCAATATCTTTCTGAAAAATGACCTTTTAAAACATCCGAAACGATTAAAAAAGATGCGTTATCAGCATCAAGAACGTATTCGCCGCATTAAAGAAGGTGCGGAAGATAATCAGCGCGCTACCAAAGTGGTATGCTGCACCGAGCGTATGCTCAAAACATTCTATGGCTGGTTTGAGCAAGAGAACAAACGCAGACGAAAAACCAAACGTGTACTTGCCAAGTATACACATAAAAACAATGTCCACTTTGATGCTTTTACCTTAAGCCATCATGCAACGGATGCCACAGACTGGCGTTCACACCTTCCTTTTTGTGTGCTTACCCCTGATACGGCTGATGAAATACCGGGTTTGATTCGTGCTATACGCGAGCTCGATTTGGTGGTGATTCCACGTGGTGGTGGCACAGGTTTATGTGGTGGTTCCGTACCTTTATCCAATGATGCTGTAATTATCAATGTAGAAAAATTTGATTATATCGGCAAAGTTGAAACGCGAAACATTGGTGATAAAGGTGAGGTGGCGACGATTACTGCGGGCGCTGGTGCGGTGACGGGTAAGGTGATGGATGCATCCAAGCCTCATGTGTTTGCAACTGACCCCACAAGCCTTTGGGCATGTACGATTGGTGGTAATGTAGCGTCCAATGCTGGTGGTAAACATGCTGTTATTTGGGGCACATGCGCAGATAATCTACTAAGCTGGAAAATGGTGACACCAGATGGTAACTGGCTGCTTGTTGAGCGCCTCAATCATAATATGGGTAAGCTTCATGATGAAGCACAAGTCCAATTTTTATTAACCACAACCGATGCCAAAACGGGCAAGGTATTGCGTGAAGAAACCTTGGATATTGCAGGCAGCACATTCCGCCGCGAAGGTTTGGGTAAAGATGTGACGCGCAAAGCCATGGGTGGTTTGCCAGGTATTCAAAAAGAAGGTACGGATGGTTTTATCACTGAAGCAACCTTCATCTTGCATCGGGCTTATGATGTAACACGCACGGTATGCTGCGAGTTTTTTGGGCAACAGTTGGATGATGCAACCCAAGCTTTGGTTAATATTAAAACCCATGTGGATGCCATGGATGATGTGTTCTTAGAAGGGTTTGAACATTTTGATGAGAAATATGTTAAAGCGATTAATTATGTAAGCAAATCTACAGGTAGACAGCGCCCTCGTGTGGTGTTGTTGATTGATGTGTCGGGCGACAATGAGAAAAGCATTGCTCAGGCTTGCGCAGATATTTGTAAGTTTGCATCGGATGGCAATGGCGAAGGTTTTGTGGCTATTTCTCAAGAAGATAGAGGGCGCTTCTGGGGTGATAGGGGGCGTATGTCAGCGATTGCCAAACATACTCGCGCCTTCAAAATGAATGAAGATGTGGTGATTCCATTGCCGCGGCTATCGGAATACAATGATTATGTAGAGTTGTTAAATATCGAAAACTCCATCGGTAATAAGATGGATATGTTGGATGAACTAACCACATATTTCACAGAAACCAAAGCCTTGTTGGATTCAGATAATCAGCTTGTTCGCCAAGAACTAAACCTTGAAGATGATGTGTATTTGGCAGAAAAATTAGATACATGTTTAAGTTTGGTTGGTGAAACACATGCCAAATGGAAGCAAATACTGTTGGGCTTGTTTGAGCCTGCAGAAAAACATGCCGATGTATTGGGCGATTTGACCTATACAAAAGCGGATACAGTATTTTCACTTATCCAGCGTGGTGATATGCGCATTTCATACCGCAAGGAAGTGGAATCACCATTGCTTGAGCATTTGTGTGGTAACGAAAATTTGGTCAACCGCATCAAAGCGATTCATCAAAAGGTGTTGTCTGGGCGTGTGGTTGTCGCAACGCATATGCATGCGGGCGATGGCAATGTACACACCAACATCCCTGTGAACTCCAATGACTATAAAATGATGCGTAAAGCACATCATGTGGTCGAGCAAGTGATGCAGAAGGCGGAAGAATTGGGTGGTGTGATTTCTGGTGAACATGGCATTGGTATCACCAAGCTTCCTTACCTTAATCAAGATGTATTGGCAGAAACGGCGGCTTATCTAAAAGAGGCTGATCCCGATGACTTATTTAATCGCGGTAAACTTCAGCCTGGCTTGGATTTAAGCCTAACGTATACGCCAAGCTTTAATTTGTTGGAGCATGAGTCAGTGATTATGGAAGCTGCTGATTTAACAGAACTTTCTGAAGAAATTTCACCATGTTTACGTTGTGGTAAATGTAAACCTGTGTGTAATACACATTTCCCACGTGCCAATATGTTGTATTCACCGCGCAATAAGATTCAGGCATCGGGTGCGATTATTGAAGCTTTTCTTTATGAATCGCAAACAGGCGCAGGTATTTCTTTTGAGCAGTTTGAAGGTTTGCACGATGTGGCGAACCACTGCACGATTTGCCATAAATGCGAAGCGCCATGCCCTGTGGACATTGATTTTGGTGAAGTCACCGAAAAAATGAGAGCGTTGCTTAAAGATAAAGGGCAAGCCCGCTTTAATATTGTATCCAAATTATCGCTGATGTTTTTGGTGATTCAACATCCTGATTTGGTCAAGGTTGTCCGTGAAGTAGGTATTCGCTGGAGCTATAAAGGGCATCAGCTTCTGCACAAAGTGGCGAAAATGATGGGTGTGGTCAAAGAAAAGCCTGCCGCCACGCGTAATTTAGAAGGCATTCAGGCACAAGTGATTAACTTTGTAGAACGTCCGCTGCCATCGCTACCACTCAAAACATCGCGCCAGATTTTAGGCATAGAATCCCGTGATAAAAATATGATTCCGATTTTGCGCGACCCTAAAAAAGCCAATGGTAGGGCTGTGTTTTATTTTTCGGGTTGCGGCTCAGAGCGTTTGTTCTCGCAAGTGGGTATTGCGACACAAGCCATGTTGTTTGATTTGGGTGTAAACGTGGTGCTTCCGCCATCCTACTTGTGCTGTGGTTACCCAAGCACAGCTTCGGGCGACCATGTTCAAGGCGACCAAATGACGTATGATAATAGGGTGTTGTTTCACCGTCTTAAAAATGCGTTATCACATCTTGAGTTTGAGGCAGTGATTGTATCTTGTGGTACATGTTATGATCAGTTGGAGCGCTACCATTTGGAAGAAGTTTTCCAAGATGCGCCCTTGATTGATATTCATGAATACTTGATGACACAAGGGGTGAGTGTGAATGATGTGGAAGGGGTGCAATATATGTATCATGAGCCCTGCCATAACCCGCTCAAACGTCATGGCTCTGAAGTGGTGATAGAATCGCTGCTGAATAAACAATCAGTGGAATCTGAGGAATGCTGCGCTGAGGCAGGAACATTGGCTGCGGCACACCCTGAAATTTCAGGTAAAATTCGAGCGCGTAAAGAAGAGAAAATGGTTGAAGCCAGTGAGAAATTGAAGCTTTTGGGTGATGAGAAACAAAAATTACTCACATCTTGTCCTGCATGTTTGCAAGGTTTATCCCGTTTGGAAGGTGTCTCAGGCGTTGAATCAGATTATATCGTGGTTGAGCTTGCCAAACAATTGCATGGCGAAAATTGGCAGAAGATGTTTGTCGAGCGCATTAAAGATGGTGGGATTGAACGCGTCTTGATGTAAAGCGGCTGGTTACGGTTGTAATGTAGGTATAAAAAAGGCTCGCATTGCGAGCCTTTTTGTTGTTCTGGTTTGTATTGATTAACCTAATGTTTTGTTGATGGTGCTTTTGTTGGCTTTATGCGCCGCAGCAATCAATTGTTTTTCTAAAGTTTCAAGTACATCACATACTTCTTCAGAAATGTTTTGTAAGCGGGTAAACAATGCTTCAGCTTGTTTGAGTTGTTCTTTTTTTGCTTTGGCTTTGCCACCAAATAAGCGACCAAATGCAGATACATCAGGCTCATTAAACAAGAGTTTGAAGATTTGCATGTATGTGCGGTGAAGATCATCATGTGGTTTTTCCATGGCATGATATGCGGGGAGATTGCGCAACATTTGCCCAGTTCCGTAGTACCATTTACCAAAGATACAGTCTGTTGGCAGCATAGGAATATGTTCTTTGTCCACGTTCATACCTGCAATAAGCGCCTCTGCTCTGGCAACCCATGCTTTGTGCGCAGCACGTGCATTTCTAAGTTGCGCAACCGCATCTGATAACTTCATATTTTCCCCTCTCGACTTTAAAATAAAACTTAATTAGTGTCGCAATGTAATATGTTGAGGAATAAATGAAAAGAGAAAAAGTGAGAAAATGACGGTGGTGAACAACTCAATAGAAACATTGCGCGAGTTATGCATGCTGCATGGTGAAGACCCTACGCTACACTTACAGCTTGCAGACACGCTTTGGGAAATGGGCAGAGAAATTGCTGCTTTGTCTGAAGCAAGGAAGTCATACGCTATTCTTAAACATGAAAACCCAATGGAAGCGGTACAGGTAGTAGTGCGTTTTGGTGAAGAGATTGCGGTAAGTGAAGACTTGCCGCCTACGACAAAAACCTATTTACCTTTGGCATCGTTTTTCAAGAAAAAAATTAAAAAGCATAGTGTGAAGTTAAAGAAAGGCGGCGTGCTTTTTACAAGAGGGGATTCGGCAGATTTTCTTTATCTTGTTTTAAGCGGTGAAGTTGCCATTACTGCAGAAGAAGATGGTATTCACGCGATGGTAAACTACTTACACGAAGGCGCACTTTTTGGGCGATGTTCACTGTTGCCGTCAAAAACACATAATGTAACGGCAGTTGCAGCTAAAGATGCTATAATTCTAATGTTTACAGCTAAAGAGCTTCAGCAAGCGTTTGCCAAACTTCCCGATTTGGAAATTCAATTTTCCAAAGAATGTTTGGTTCGCAGTCGCGTTGAACTTCTTTCTTCAATTCCTGCATTCTCACGTGTGCCTATGGGGCTAAGATTTCTTTTGGCAAAGCGTTGCTGGACAAAACGTTTTGATGAAAAAGAAGAGATGAAGGCCATCAATGAAGTGATGCCTAATGTTACATTTCTTTTGCGTGGTATAGCTGTGCTTCATGATGAACTTGCTGGAGAGGTGCCTATATATTGTGGCCGAATGAAAAGGGGGGATGTTTTAGGTCTCCCTTCGTTGATGCACAAAGGTGTTCAAAGCCTGTCTATCCAAGCAAAAACAGCATGTGAAGTGTTATGTATGAGTTTTCGAGATGTTGAAGACCTGATGGAGCTTCAACCACGTGTACGCAGTAAACTCAAAGAAACTGCGATTGCATTTTCAGAACAAATGACACGTACGATTTTATTGCAAAAAAAATTAGACACCTAAGCTTTTGTAATCCCTTAAATAACTGTATATCCTTGGCGTATGAATAAACACGCCTCTTTCCAACAGCTTCAACAGCATATAAAACAACGTATTCTTCTTCTTGATGGTGCCATGGGCACCATGATTCAAGCGTACAAGTTAGAAGAAGCTGACTATCGTGGTGAACGCTTTGCTGACTGGGCAAGTGAGCTTAAAGGCAATAACGACTTACTTTCTTTAACCCAGCCGCAAATTATCAAAGACATTCACACCGCATACTTGGATGCTGGCGCGGATATTCTAGAAACCAACACTTTCAACTCCAATAAACCATCCATGGCAGATTATGGTATGGAAGAATTGGTGTATGAAATGAATGTGGCGGGTGCAAAGCTGGCGCGTGAGGCGTGTGATGCTGCAAGTACACCTGAAAAGCCGCGCTTTGTGGCAGGTGTGGTTGGTCCGACTTCACGCACCGCTTCCATCTCGCCTGATGTGAATGACCCAGGGTTTAGAAATGTGACATTTATGGAATTGGTTGAGACTTATAAAGTCGCCACCAAAGGTTTGGTCGAGGGTGGCGCAGATATTATTCTGATTGAAACTGTGTTTGATGTACTTAATGCCAAAGCTGCGATTTATGCCGTCAAAGAAGCTTTTGAAGAGATTGGCTTGGAACTTCCCATTATCATTTCAGGCACCATCACCGATGCCTCAGGGCGCACATTATCGGGGCAAACTGCCACGGCATTTTACAACTCGATGGCACATGCCGAACCGATTTCGATTGGTCTAAATTGTGCGCTTGGTGCAGGTGAATTGCGCCAATATATTGAAGAGTTATCCAATACTTCTTCATGTTATATCAATGCGCACCCTAATGCAGGACTTCCCAATGCCATGGGTGGTTATGATGAAACACCCGAAGAAATGGCAGCGGAAATTGGCGAGTGGGCGAGGTCTGGATTTTTAAATATTATTGGTGGCTGTTGCGGCACTTCGCCCGATCATATCCGTGCTATGGCACAAGCTGTGGAAGGTGTAACGCCGCGAACCATTCCTGATGTGCCAGTGCAATGTCGTTTGTCAGGTTTAGAGCCTTTGTTTATCGATGGTTCCTCATTGTTTGTAAATGTGGGTGAACGTGCCAATGTCACAGGTTCTGCCAAGTTTAAACGCTTGGTGATGGAAGGTGACTACGATACGGCTTTGGATATATGCCGCGAACAAGTGGAAAACGGGGCGCAAATCATTGATGTGAACATGGATGAAGCCATGCTCGATGGTAAAGCTGCCATGCGCACGTTCTTAAACCTGATTGCATCCGAGCCTGATATTTCCAAAGTTCCTGTGATGATTGACTCATCCAAATGGGAAATCATCGAAGAAGGTTTGCAATGTGTGCAGGGTAAGGGTGTGGTCAACTCGATTTCACTGAAAGAGGGCGAAGAAAACTTTATCCGCCAAGCCAAACTTATTCGCAAATATGGTGCAGCAGCCATCATCATGGCATTTGATGAAGTTGGGCAAGCCGATACATACAAGCGTAAAACCGAGATTTGTGAGCGTTCGTATAAAGTATTGACCGAAAAATGCGGTTTTCCGCCTGAAGACATCATTTTTGACCCGAATATCTTCGCCATTGCCACAGGTATTGAAGAACATAATAACTATGCCGTGGATTTCATTGAAGCCACGGGCTGGATTAAGAAAAATCTGCCTCATGCCATGATTTCAGGTGGCGTGTCCAACGTATCCTTCTCTTTTAGGGGCAACAATCCTGTGCGTGAAGCGATTCACTCGGTCTTTTTGTATTATGCCATCAAACAGGGCATGGATATGGGCATTGTGAATGCGGGCATGTTGGAAGTGTATGAAGATATTCCAACTGAATTGCGTGATGCAGTGGAAGATGTGGTGCTGAACAAACATCTCGATGCTACGGATAAACTGTTGGATATTGCTGAAAAATACCGCGGTGATGGCGCAGTAGCCAAAAAAGCCGATGATGAATGGCGCAAGCTGCCAGTTGCTAAGCGTTTGGAACATGCCTTGGTCAAAGGCATAGACGCTTTTGTTACCGAAGATACCGAAGAAGCACGTCAGGCTTTTGATGCACCGATTGAAGTGATTGAAGGGCCTCTCATGGACGGTATGAATGTGGTGGGTGACTTGTTTGGTGAGGGTAAAATGTTCTTGCCGCAAGTGGTGAAATCAGCGCGGGTGATGAAAAAGGCTGTGGCTTATTTGATGCCATACATTGAAGCGGGCAAAGCTGAGGGTGTGGATTCATCCAATGGCAAAGTCTTGATGGCGACGGTCAAAGGCGATGTGCATGATATTGGTAAAAATATCGTGGGCGTTGTGCTTCAGTGCAACAACTTTGAAGTGATTGATTTGGGCGTGATGGTGCCCACGGCTACGATTTTGGAAGAAGCCAAGAAGCAAGATGTGGATATTATCGGGCTGTCAGGCTTGATTACCCCGTCCTTGGATGAAATGGTGCATATTGCCAAAGAAATGAAGCGTTTGGATTTCACGCTGCCGATTATGCTGGGTGGTGCGACTACATCCAAGGCGCATACGGCAGTGAAAATCTTCCCTGAATATGATGAACCGATTGTATGGGTAAAAGATGCTTCTCGCGCTGTTGGTGTGGCGCAAAATTTGATTTCAGAGCTGAATCGTGCGGAGTTTGTGAAGAACATCCGTGAAGAATATATCGGTGTGCGTGAGCGTTATTTGGGCAGACAAAAACAAACGAATTGGTTAAAGCTTGAAGTAGCCCGTGCCAACTCCACACCGCTGAATGAAGATACCATTGCATCTGCACCCAAAACGTTGGGTGTGCAAAGCTTGGATAACTTATCCATTGCCGATATTCGTGAATACATTGATTGGTCGCCATTCTTTGGTGCGTGGGAGCTGAATGGCGCATATCCGCGTATTTTAAATGACCCGCACAAAGGCAAAGAAGCGCAGAAACTTTTTGATGAAGCCAATGTTTGGTTGGATAAAATCATTGATGAAGATTGGTTTAAAGCCAAAGCTGTGTTTGGTTTGTTTGCAGCCAATGCCACCGATGATGATAGCGTGAAAGTGTATGCTGATGAAAGCAGAGAAGAGGAATTGACCCGCTTCCATTTCCTTAGACAACAAACGGATAAAAAAGATAAACGCGCCAACTTGTGTTTGAGTGATTTTATCTCCAAGTCGGGCAATGACCATATCGGTGCATTTGCCGTGTCCATCTTTGGTGCAGAAGAAAAAGCCAAAGCTTATGAAGCCGAACACGATGATTATGCCGCAATTATGATTAAAGTCTTGGCAGACCGTTTGGCAGAAGCATTGGCAGAAATGCTGCATAAACAAATTCGCAGCGACCATTGGGGTTATGCCGCAGATGAATCATTAAGCAGCGAAGACATGATTAGAGAGAAATACCAAGGCATTCGCCCTGCGGCGGGGTATCCTGCATGCCCCGACCACACCGAAAAAGGCACACTTTGGCAGCTTTTGGATGTGGAGGCTAACGCAGGTATGCAAATCACCGAATC
>CAMZLX010000148.1 GCA_947311795.1 uncultured Zetaproteobacteria bacterium | reverse complement strand
TTTGCCGTTAATCCACCCACGATAACATCCGACTTACACACCAATACAGATGTTTGGTTTTTTACTTGCCACTGTTTCATGGCGCGTAAAGTGTAGGCATAATCCGCAGTGAATTTGGCGGGTTTATCCATCAAAGGGAAAGGGTAGTCATAACAGGATAAATGCAGTTCTGCATTGGTCTTTTGATAGGGCATACATTGAATAAAAATTTGAGGGATGCTGGTTTGATTTAACCCCCAAGCTGCTTCTCCGCCTGCAACAGTCAGCCGAACAAGGCAATCATCAGCCTGCTTTTTTGCAGTATCAAGGCAGCTTTGGAATATATTGTGTTGTAAGGATGGGTTCAAACTTAAACCCAAACTGTGTAAGCCTGTTTGCAGGCGTTGCCAGTGATAATCCCATGCGAACACAGTACCATCAATGACACGAAATGTTTCAAAGCAAGCTTCTGCATAACTTAAACCACGGTTTAATTCTTGCACCACTTGAATATCAGGCTCATCACTCATAGGCGAAGCTTACACAGAATCTACCCATCACGCATCACGGGCGATACACTTGCCCCATGAAAATCAAATTGATGCAGATAACCCCCCGCGTGGGCGACATTTTAGGCAATACCCGAAAGGTATATCAGGGTATGCAAGAAGCCAGTGGCACGGATGCCGATATGCTGGTGTTTCCTGAGCTGGTGATAACGGGTTACCCGCCTGAAGATTTGTTGTTGCGCCCATCTTTTTTGGCGGAAGTGGATGAGGCTATTGGTGCAATAGTGCAAAGCAGTGGCGAAGCTGTGGTGGTTTTTGGTGCGCCCAGAGCTGAAGAAGATAAGCTGTTTAACAGCGTTTTTATGGCGCAACATGGCAGGCTTTTGGGCATTTATGATAAACAAAAATTACCTAATTATGGTGTATTTGATGAGCAGCGTTACTTCACAGCGGGTGGTGACCATGCTGTGTTTAACCTTAAAGATACCAAAGTTGGCATTGGTGTGTGCGAAGACTTATGGGATGATGAATTGGCAACATCGCAGCAGGATTTGGGCTGTGATGTTTGGCTTAATCTCAATGCATCACCTTTTCATATCAACAAACAATATGAGCGCGAGGAATTAACCGTCAAACGTGCCAAACAGTTTGGCTGCCCCGTGGTGTATGTGAATCCTGTGGGTGGGCAAGATGAAGTGGTGTTTGATGGTGGTTCGCATGTGGTAAACCAAGATGGGCAAGTGGTTTTACGTCTGCCTATGTTTGCTGAAGCTGTGGCTGAAATAGATACTGAACAGCTTGAACCATCGTTGTTGGCGGTGATTGAACAGCCAACAGCCCAAATTTATCAAGCCCTGGTTTTGGGCACGAAAGATTATGTTTTGCGCAATGGTAGTTCGCAGGTGGTGATTGGTTTGTCAGGTGGCATTGATTCAGCGCTTACGGCTACAATCGCTGTGGATGCTTTGGGCAAAGACAATGTGTTGGGGGTGTTGCTTCCATCCAAGTTTTCCAGCGAACATTCGATTGTGGATGCGCAAGCTTTGGCGGATAACTTGGGTATTGAAAGCATCACGTTACCTATCTCGGATATGGTGGATGCAACTGAAAAAACTTTGCAGCCTACATTTGAAGCGTGGGGCAAAACTGAAGCAGATGTGACCGAAGAAAATATCCAAGCTCGCGCACGCGGCGTATTGTTGATGGCAATTTCCAATAAAACAGGGCGTATGCTGCTCACCACGGGTAATAAATCGGAAATGGCAGTGGGTTATGCTACGCTTTATGGTGATATGGCAGGTGGGTTTGCAGTGCTTAAAGATGTGTACAAAACACAAGTGTTTGCACTATCGCGTTATGTGAACAGGGATACGATGATTATCCCACAAAACACCATAGATAAACCGCCCTCTGCAGAACTTAGACCTGACCAAAAGGATTCGGATTCATTGCCTGATTATGCGATGCTGGATGCAATTCTTAAAGCCACGATTGAAGATAAATTAAGCATCAAAGAAATCGCTCAGTTTGGTTATGACCAACGTGAGGTTGCGCGTATTGTGCGTTTGCTAAATGTTGCGGAATATAAACGCAGACAAGCACCACCCGGTATTAAAATCACATCCAGAGCGTTTGGGCGAGACAGGCGCTATCCCATCACACATGGTTTCTCAGGCTTCTAATCCAATATCCCAACCCTATGCATCAGCAGAGGGTTGGGGTTGGGTTGAGGGTTTAGGAAACGCCAATGCCTTCACGCCAAGCCAGCATCAAGCGAAATTCTTCGTTGGTAAGCTCAACTTCCAAGTCGCCTTTGATTTCAGATAGTGAGGCATAAGGGTCGGCATCACGAAGCTCTTCCATGGCTTGTTTGAAGCGTTCTTCACCAATAATGTCTTTGACTTCAACATAATTGGCAGCACGAACCAAAGCAATAAAATGGTTAAGAATGGTTTTGGTGCTCATGCCTTGTTCCGCAGCAATTTCATCCAATGATTTTCCAGCTTTATACAAGTTCCAAGTATAGGTTTGCGTATCGGTCGCCGATGGACCTTTGGCAAGCAATATGGGTTTATCATTGGCAGATTTCTTGGATGATTTTTTGCCCGAGTGGGATTTGATGAGTTCCGCAAAGGTATCACCGTAGGCTTCAATTTTGTGTTTACCCATGCCGCTTACGCGCTCAAATGGGTTGTCCACATCATTGATTTTACCCAACTGAGCCATTTCGGTGAGGGTTACATCACTAAGCAAGGCATGGGGAGCAATGTCTTCTTTTTCAGCAAGCTCATAACGCAGCTCAACCAGCTTTTTAAACAGTGTATTGTCCTTCACCATGGAGAAACGTCTAAGTTTCCTTTTTAAACCAGGCTGATATTTGGATAAAGTTATTTCAGCTTTTGCTTGGGTTAATTCGGCTGTTTTATCCGTAGGTTTTAACGCGGCACGACGAGAAATATCTTGATTGTAATAACCTTGATGCACCAGTTGACGCACAATGGATGTCCATTCATCGGCATTGATGTTTTTGCCTGAGCCATGTGTTTTTAATTCATCATGTTTTTTCTCTACAATACGTTTGCTTTTGGAGCCCCTGAGAAAATCAACAATATAACCTACAGCGAAATCACCATTCAGCTCTGCTATGGCTTTGGCAACAATTTGCGCTTGTTTTGTACCATTGTACTTTTCAGGTGGGTCAAGGCAAACATCGCAGTTGCCACAGTCTTCATGCATATATTCATTGAAGTAGCCGAGCAATACCTTACGGCGGCAAGTCAGCGATTCCGCCAATGAAATCATGCTGTTCAGCTTGTGCACTTCAACACGGCGCTGTTCTGGATTCTCAACATTTTCAATTAAACGGCGAACCAAGTTTACATCACCAGACCCATAAAGAAGCATGGCTTCAGATTCCATGCCATCACGACCTGCACGCCCTGTTTCTTGGTAGTAGGATTCCATAGATTTGGGTAAATCATGGTGAATGACAAAGCGAACATTGGGTTTGTCCACACCCATACCAAAGGCGATGGTTGCCACAATCACTTTGACGCGATCACGAAGGAAATCATCTTGAACTTTTTCACGCACGCGACCCGGCATACCTGCATGGTAAGCTGATGCACGAATGCCATGGCGCTGTAGATTTACTGCCATTTCTTCCACGCGTTTGCGCGATAAACAATAGATAATACCTGAGCAATCTTTCCAGTCGTCCAAGAATTGCAGCACTTGGGTTAAGGGTTGACGTTTTTCGGCAATCAAATAACGAATATTGGGGCGGTCAAAGCTGGATACATAACGTTTTGCGCGTTTCATGCCTAAGCGTTTGACAATATCATCGCGTGTATGGATGTCTGCGGTTGCTGTGAGTGCAATCATAGGCACATCCGGGAAGGTTTCGCGCAGTTCGCCAAGGCGAACATATTCAGGGCGGAAATCATGCCCCCATTGGGATACACAGTGAGCCTCATCCACCGCAAATAAAGCAACCTTCACTTTTGCAAGCCTAGACTGGAATGTTTTGGTGAGTAGTCGCTCAGGTGCAACATATAATAAGTCTAGCTCACCATTCTCAAACTTCTCCATGACCTCTTTAGCTTCAGCAGCTTTGAGCGATGAGTTGTAGTATGCGGCACTGACACCACAACGGGTGAGCGCATCGACTTGGTCTTTCATTAAAGAAATCAATGGAGAGATGATAATGCCTGTACCTTCGCGCATGATGGAAGGAATTTGGTAACATAAAGATTTACCACCACCTGTGGGCATTAAGACGAATGCATCTTTGCCATCGAGGACTGAGCAGATGACCTCCTCTTGAGGAGGACGGAATTCATCGTAACCAAATACTTCTTTTAATACATTTTTTGCTTGTTGTTTTACTTTTTTAGTTGCCATTTAGTCATTTCAACATGAATCAAAAGGAGTAGCAAGTACTTTTTCATTTGAATTTAAATGCTCTTGCATACAACTTGGTTCCGCCCTTGTTTTTTAGCAGTATACAATGCTCTGTCTGCACCATGAATGAAGTCGCGAGGCTGATGTTTTATCATGGGTATTGTTGTTGCAATGCCCAAGCTGATGGTAACAAAATCACACACTTTAGATGCTTGGTGTTCAAGGTTGAGAGCCATGACTTTTCTTCTTAGCTTCTCGGCAATATGGATAGCACCAGTGGCATCTGTATTGGGAAGAAGTAACACAAACTCCTCCCCACCATATCTTGCAAACAAATCGGTAGGTCGTTGGCTTATGTTTTTCAGCGTTTGTGCAACTTCTTTAAGGCAATCATCACCTGCCAAATGACCATAAAAATCATTGTATTGTTTAAAGTAATCAAGATCAATAAAGACAAGTGAGAGTGGAGAAGTTTCCCGCATGGCTCTAGACCACTCGCGTTCAAAAGCTTCATCAAAAGCACGGCGGTTCGCAACTAGTGTTAAACTATCTTGGTAAGATGAAATTTGGAGTTTTTTGACCAAAGATTTGAGTTCACTTTTTTTCTCTTGAAGTATGCGTAATGTGGATTCACGTTCTAAATGGTCAATATAAGCTTTTGTGTGGTAGCGCAAACGTAAAGTTAATTCTGTTTTATCGGGTGTTTTAATGAGATAGTCATTTGCACCTAACATGAAAGCCTTCTTCTTGGTTTCTATGCTTGCATCAATAGTTAATATAATAGTAGGAATATTTTTAATTATCTCGTTTTGTTGCAGTTGCTTTAAAATTGAAAAACCATCCATAATGGGCATATGAATATCTAACAATATGACGGTCGGTCCAATGCTTAGTATGTCATCAATGGCATCTGTTGGTGTGTTACATGTATATAGCCTTATATGCTCCGTATGTTTAAGCAGCTTTTGAATAGACTTGGTAACGCTTTGCTGATCATCAATTAGAAGTGCAGTGACAGGATATTGGCTCCAGTCTTGTTTGAGATTACCCATGAACGCCCCATGTTATATTTTGTTAAACGAATCAAACATGGGCACGCAACTTTAATGCCACTTTTTGATGTTGTTACTGATTGGTAATGCCAAAGGGAATATGCACCATAGGAATATCACCTACCTCCGACTGTAAGTGTGTTTTTTGGTCATCGAAAAACATATGTGGTTTTAATATATTGAGGATACGCTCTTTTTCCATGCCACCAAGAAAGAAGGTTTCATTCGCGCTTACACCCCAATTCTCCAATGTGGTAATCACCCGCTCATGGGTGGGTGCGCTGCGGGCAGTGATGATAGATGTGCGAATGATACGCTGATAATCTTTATTTTTAGCTTCTTCGCCAGCTTCAAGCTGTTGCAGCGTGGATAGTTTGGTAAATAAGTTGGCAAGTGGGCCCGGGTTATGTGGTTTTTTAGCGTTGCTCACTTCATGTTGCACGAAATCATCAAGTTCACCATCTTGATATACTGATTCTGATTCATCATCGGCAATCACACCGTCAAAATCAAAAGCAATGCGTAGCTCTTGATCATCATCATCATTCACCACGTCCGTGGGTAATACTGTGCCTGCGGGGTATCCTGCATCAATGGCCTTGAGCACATCACCTTCGTTGGCAGATAAAAAGAGTGAGGCATTAAAAGCGGGGATATACGAATAGGGCGATTTTCCTTCCATAAATGCAGCGCGGCTAATGTCCAAATCATGATGTTGAATAGAGCGAAATACACGTTTTCCCGTGACAGCGGAATTGCGCGACAAAAGCACCACTTCTACAGGTTTTTCGTCAGGGAAGCGTTCGTTAATGCTCAGGAATCTGCGCACAAAAGGAAATGCCACGCCTTTTTTGAGGAACACATTCAAATTGGCTTCTTGATAGCTTTTGTACGCTTTTGCGCCTTGCTCACGAAATACTTTGTCCGACTCACTCAAATCAAACAAAGCGCTGGATGACACAGCAATAACGAGCTTTTTATCAATAGAATATGCCATTAAACCTCCGTTTGATTTGATGTGTTACACGTTGAAAGGTATCCACTTTAGTGATTTATACCAGTTTCTATTTTGCTGTATACAAAGTGTAAGGCGAGCATTGAAAGCGTTTAGAAAAGAAGATTATGTAAATATTACACGAGCTTTTTTGTTGTTTCGCATGTGTCATGGGACAAATGAAAAGGGCTCACAAAGATTGTCATTTCGAGCTAAGTCGAGAAATCTCAAAACTTTACTCTTTTCAACTTATCTTTGCGGGCTTAGGGCTAGGTTTTTCTTCATTTCTTTGCTGTCAAAGAAACGAAGCAAAGAAACCACCCTTTAAAGCCAGCTTCTTCCTTCGCTTTCAAGAACAAAGCGGGCGCAAAATAGAACAAGAATTTTGCTTTATCCCTTCTTTGTTCTTTCGCTTCGGCACAGGCTAACAAAGGGGAAACTCGTCACTCCCACGCAGAAGGGAATCCATAAAAGGCTCTGCGCCTTTTCCTTTTCAACCCACCCGAACAAAAACTTAAAAATACGAATCAATTGGGGTGGAAAATTTGAATATAAATTTAAGTGGGGCAGCAGTGGCTCTAACCCCTTCTCGCCCTTTATGTTTTAGTTATCGACAACTGTATCAATCAGCTTTTTTCCTGCTCTCGATGTTCCAAGGAGTGGCTTATGTTTACTGTGTAACAGCTGCTCAAACTCCAAGTAATTTTCAACATAAATCGAACCGAATATCACCTTTAGCTTTCTTAGAGCCTTTATTTTTTCGAGCTCCGCATTGCCCGTTCCTCCAGCTTTTCTTGGTCTGACATGATCAGCTATTCTGCTTCCTGGATAGATGTCTTTTCCGTAATATATGGGGTATAGGGAATGCTTACTATCTATTGAATGAACAGTATAACCCACTTCTTCGAAAAGTGAATCTATGTCTGATTTACAGGTCACAACAGCAAGTATACAATATACAGATCCTGATGAAACATGAACTTTTGTTTCAGCTCCCACCATATTTTCAGAGTCTGCAAACACAACATCACCTGATAGGTTAGTGTAAACAGTATACCTTTCTATGCTTGCAACTTTAGTTAAAAAGGCTGTTGCTTCATTACTCATAACATTTTATTGGTGTAACTAGCAAGTCAGTTATGATAGTTGTGTTCATAAATGGATCTTGGGTGAAGCGTATAGTCATGTCAAACTAACTATGGCACTTATAATTTTTTCAAGTTCATTATCTTCAATGATAAAGGGTGGCATGGTATATAATAACTTACCGAAGGGGCGCAGCCATACGCCTTGTTCAATCAAATCTGCTTGAATGCTTGGAATATCCATAGCTTCTTTCATTTCAACCACACCAATCGCACCCATCACCCGAACATCGGCGACTTTATCGGATGATAAACACGGCAACAGACCTTGTTTGAGTTGGGTTTCAATGGTTTGAATGCGCTTTTGCCAGTCGGATGCCAGTAATAGGTCAATGGATGCTTTAGCCACGGCACAGGCGAGTGGGTTTGCCATAAAGGTTGGGCCGTGCATCAGGATGTTGTCCTGCTTTTGAATGCCTTGGCTGATTTTGGGGTCGGTCAACACGGCGGCAAGGGTCATATAGCCGCCTGTTAATGCTTTGCCTAAGCATAAGATGTCGGGCGTAATGTCTGCATGTTCACAAGCAAACAATTTGCCTGTGCGCCCAAAACCTGTGGCAATTTCATCGGCAATCAGCAACACATCATACTCATCACAAAGCTTGCGGATTTCAGCCAATACTTCGGCATCATAAAACAGCATACCACCTGCACCTTGGACGATGGGCTCAACAATCATGGCGGCAAGCTTTTGATGATGCCTAGCAAAAGCAGTGCGTAAGTCTTGGATGTTTGGCGGTACAAAAATGTGTGTGGGTAACAAACCTTTGTAGAGATGGTGCATACTGTTTTCAGGGTCGCAGACGCTCATCGCGCCAAAGGTATCGCCGTGATAAGCGTGGGTAAGGCTAAGAAACTTGGTCTTTTGGTCGTTGTGCTGCCCTTGCCAGTATTGCAATGCCATTTTGAGTGCCGTTTCAACGGCAACTGAACCTGAATCAACGAAAAAGACATGTTGTAGGTTGTTGGGGGTGATGTCGATTAAGGTTTTGGCTAAATCTATGGCAGGTTGATGGGTTAAACCGCCAAACATCACATGCGCCATATCTTTGAGCTGCTTTTCGATAGCTTGGTTGAGTTCTGGCACATTATAACCATGAATGGCAGACCACCATGAGCTCATACCATCAATGACCTGTTGCCCGTTATCTAAGGTGAGGTAAACACCATTGGCTGATGCCACTTGATAGACAGGGTTGGGATTGGGCATAGCGGCATAAGGATGCCACACATGTTCACGTTCCCATGCATGTTCTTCAGTTGAACCAGACATTTATACGAAATCGTCATTCCCGCGCAGGCGGGAATCCATAGCGTAGATTCCCGCCTGCGCGGGAATGACGTAGCTATTGTTTTTAAACATATTTATAAGAACAGTTTTAGAGTTTCATTATCGCTTTCATCGACAAAAGTGTAACCCACATCATCAAGGAAAGTATGGAAGTCGCTAACATCACTATCAGGTACTTCAAAACCAACCAAGACACGCCCAAATGCCGCACCATGATTACGATAATGGAACAGTGAAATGTTCCAGCGCCCTGCGAGTTTGGTTAAAAAGTCCAATAATGCACGAGGTCGCTCGGGGAACTCGAAGCGATACAAATGCTCATGTTGTGCATCCACTGATTTGCCGCCCACCAAATGGCGCAAATGTAATTTGGCAGCTTCATTGTCCATTAAACTAACGATATTGTAGCCAACATCGCTTAACTCGGCGGTAATTTGTTCGGCTTGTGCAGCATGTTTAAGTGCTACACCAACATACACATAAGCTTTATCACGGCTGCTCATACGGTAGTTGAATTCGGTAACATTGTATGCACCCAAATGGTTGCAAAAGTCTAAAAAAGAACCTGCTTGTTCGGGGATTTCCACGGTAAACACTGCTTCTCTGCGCTCCCCCAATTCAGCGCGTTCAGAAACATGGCGCAAGCGGTCAAAGTTCATGTTCGCACCGCTGTTAATCGCCACCAATGTTTGCCCTGAAATATCCTCGCGTCTCACATATTTTTTCAATGCCGCCAATGCCAATGCACCCGCAGGCTCAACAATGGCACGGATTTCATCGTAAATATCTTTGATGGCAGCGCACGTTTCATCCGTGTCCACCAAGATGATTTCGTCCAAATGTTCACGACATAAATCAAAGGTGATGTTACCCACTTGTTTGACAGCAACACCGTCAGCAAAGATACCTACTTGGTCTAAAGTGACCAGTTCACCCGCTTTGATAGACTCGTACATGGCTGCCGAATCCACAGGCTCAACACCAATCAACTTGGTGTGCGGCGATTTTTCTTTGAAATAGGCAGCAATGCCTGCCGCCAAACCACCACCACCGATGGGGATAAATACGGCATCAATATTTTTGTTCGATTGTTCCAGAAGCTCTTTGGCGACTGTGCCTTGCCCTGCAATGACCAGTTCATTGTCGTAGGGGTGAATAAAGGTGTAGCCATTTTCATCACACAGCACTTCAGCATGTGCCAAGGCATCAGAATAAGAATCACCAATCAACACCACATTCGCACCCATAGCATCCACAGCGGAGACTTTGATGTCGGGCGTGGTTTCAGGCATCACAATCGTGGCTTCAATACCAAGCTTTTGCGCACTCATGGCAACACCTTGGGCATGGTTGCCAGCTGATGCGCAAATCACACCTTTGGCTTTTTCTTCATCAGATAAGTTAACGATTTTATTGTATGCACCGCGCAGTTTGAATGAATAAACAGGCTGCAAATCTTCGCGCTTAAATACAATGTCATTGTTCAGGCGTTTGGATAATTTGGGTGCAGCATTGAGCGGTGTTTTGATGGCAACATCATACACTTTGGCTTCATCAATGGCTTTTAAGTAATCAAAACTCATGGCTACCTACTTTTTATTTGTTTTAGCCAAGCCCCAGCCCAACTAAACAGGAAACATACACATAACATGACAATAATCGAAGCCCCAGATGGCCAATCGTATTGATATGACCACATCAAACCACTTATGGTGCCAACGATAGAAAAGGACAAACTAAGCAACCATAAGCTGAGCATAGAGCGACCCCAAAACCATGCACATGCCGCAGGAAGCACCAATAAACCTGTGGTCAGCACAATGCCTGCAAGCTTAACGCACATCACTACGGTTAAACCCACGACAGCATAAAGCATAAGTCGCAAGCGCGATGTGGCAATGCCTGAAGCTTTGGCAGTGACCATGTCAAATGCCATGCTCCACCAGCTTCTTGCCCAAATCATCAGGCTGAATAAGACAAAAGCACTGCCCCATGAAATCCAAAGCGTGTCTTGCTCGGAAACCGTGAGGATATTACCAAACAACAGCCCAAATAAATCAACCTCATAACTATTGGCATTGGAAATCAAAATCACACCCAATGCCATACTGCCTGCAAACAATACACCTGTGCCTGCATCTTCGTTGATACCTTGGTGCTTGGGCAATAACGCCAACAAAAGCGCAATCACTACGGCGGTGACGGCGGCGGTTGGCAATAAAGGCAAGCTTAGGGTCACGGCAAGCCCAAGCCCTGCCAATGATGCGTGAGACACACCCACAGTTAAAAATGATAAACGGTGCGCCAAAACCATCATGGACATGGATGATGTGACCACAGCAATAAGTAGGGCAGGGAACAGTGCACCCAACATCACGGGGCTAGAAAAGAAGGTGCTTAGAAAATCAATCATGGTGATGTCCGTGAGCATTATGTTTGGCAACAGGTGCGCAACCAATGCAACTGGCATCATGGGCAACGATATTGACATGGTCGCCATACATTTCACGCCACACTTCATCAGGAATGGTGTCGCCTTTTTTGGCATGGTAATGGATGTTTTTATTCAAACATGCCACGGAATCGACATAAGATGTGATGGCTGCAATGTCGTGTTCCACCATGAGTACAGTCATATTTTCTTCATCGCAAAGTTTACGTAGAAGTTGGTAGAGCTTCTCTTGATGGCGGCTATCCAAAGCGGCAGATGGCTCATCAAGTAGTAATAATTTTGGCTGTCGAACCAAGGCCCTGGCAAGTCGAACCCGTTGCTGTTGACCACCCGATAAATTGCGAAAGTCATCGAATTGATGTTTGGTCATTTCCACCAAATCAAGGGCGTGGGTAATCATGTCACGCTCTTGTTCTTTATCTTGGAAGAAGCGACTGAATAATGTGCTTTGGTAACTGGTTAAACCCATGCCAACCACATCATACACGCGCAGCGGAATATCAGGTTGGTTGCTTTGTGCTTGATGTAGATAACCCAAATCTTTTTGTAGTTTTTGGCGGGTTTTTCTGTTCAAACAACGACCAAATAAATCAATATGCCCTGCATTAGGCTTGGTTAACCCTGCAATAATGGTCAAAAGTGTACTTTTGCCTGCACCATTCGGACCAATGATGCCCATAAAATGCCCCGCTTCGACTTCCAATGATAGGTTGTCTAGAATGGGCTTTTTATGCGAGCCAAAGCGGACGTGAGATAAATGAACAACAGGTGCGTTCATGGTTGGTTTGCCATATAAATTTTGAGTGTTTTAAGGTTGCGTTGCATTAAATCTAACCAAGGTTCCCCGCAATGCCCCAAAGCATCAAGTTTGGTGAATCGGTGCAGGCTATGCTTTTGTAACCAAAGCAAGGCGCGATTACTGTGATTGCTATCGCCAATTAAAATGGTTTGTGGATATTTTTGCAGGGCGGCCAACGCTTTTTCCAGTTTTCGAGGGCCGTATTCTTGCCCATGTTGCGCCGATTCGAGTACACCACGAATAGGTACACCCAAAGCTTCAAACAAACCTTGCCAAGAGGGATGCTGCATCATAACGCCACGCTGCTTGAGATTGTTATCTTCAATAAAATTTTGCCACTGATGCCACATATCTTGGGTCATCTTTGTGGAATCATGCAAGTGTATATTGATGCTGTCGCTATCCATGGGGTATAAATGGCTAATTGCTTGAGCAAGCTTGGGTAAGGCAGCGGACACTTCTTTTGGGTTTAACCATGCATGCGTAGGCTCGTGATGCGGATGTTTTTGCATGTTCCACAAGGCAAAGGTGTTGGGAGCCATATTGAAGCTAGACCAATGTTTGTCATCGCGTGGTGAACGAATAAGTAAACGGGCTTGATTGAGTGCGCTGGCTTGCTTGGGGGTCAGTTGAAAATGGTGGGGGTCAGCCCCTTTTTTAAGTAAACATTGCGGAGATACTGAAGGCAAAAGCATGGTGGTTAAACCTGCTAAGGGTGGCAATGTGACCAAGATGTTGTGTGGGTTTTGTATGTTTTCGGCATGAGATATGCTAGAGAGCCCAGAGAGCAAAAAATACAGTATAGTTATGGTTTTCAACGGTTTATGACCCTGTTGTTTTTTGGTAATAAGTTGCAATTTACCATTATTTTATCAATCCTTGTGGCGCAACCTAGCATATATTGTGATTTTGTAACGATTTTAAGGAGAGTTTGGCATGCTGTCACCTGACTATTTCGAATACCGCTGGAGCTGGTATCGTCCTATCCTTTTGCAAGGTGAAAGTGCTGCTAAACGGTGCCGTGTTGATGCGAGGCGATTGCCGCTGTGTGTTCCTGGCGAAGATGCAAGAGAATATGTGCCTTATGCAATTGAACCCGAATTAACGCTAATTTTTACCAATGCAGCGCGACATTTACATGAGTACTCTGTGCGTTATATGATTGATGGGATTAAAATATCGGCGCATCAGCTCCCAAAGATGACCTTGGTTTCTCGTGCAATGTTTAAGCATTTAACCGCGTTGTATCCACATTTGCCGACAACGTTATTACATCATTGGTGTGCTGAAGAGCAGGGTGGTGTTGCATTCCTTAATATTTTAAACGGTATGTGGGAACAAGCTTGGGAACAAGACAAGCTAGACTCCGCGCCGTGGGTGCCAGCGGTAAATGTTTTTATATTGCACCTCATTCGCCAAGCGATTGGTCAGCTTCCCAACAAATATGCTTTGCATAACGATAGAATTATGGGTTCTGTGTTGGGCGGCGTGTATGATTGGGCTTTGCGTGCTTTTTTACGTTTCCATGTTGATGGTGCTATTGAAATGACACGTATTGCCACTTATGAAACCATGATTGTTCCTGCAACACCTATGGCTTTTTTATACCAACAACCCGATACCAATTTGCTTGCTGATGCACCTTCGGTAATTTCTGCGTATGGTTTAGACCCTGACTTGATGCCGCGTATGCGTGATTTACGCGAGAAAGTAGGGATGAGAAATGAGGCAGGTATACTTGCTCTGGTAGCTAAAGACCGTATGGGTGAGCATATGCTCAAACGGAGCTGGGCAAGGCTTTCTTTGTGGATTTTGGCTCAAAAAACAGGGAAAGGCGTATGGATGCAGTGGGTTCAAGATGCAAAAAAACTAGATACGTTGATTGCGCGCCCTGAAAAGCTACCTGCAGCCGTGATAAAATTGCTTGAATCTGCCAAAGGTGAGCATCCTGTTGCAGGTTGGCTTCTTACTGAGAGGGAAAATGTAGGTAAAGGAAAGAAAGCCAAGCCTACAGGTTCACCTTGGTTGCAGGGTGACGTGGTTTTAAATGCTTTCCGTGTGTTTGAGGAGGATGTGAAGGTTGAAGCTGAGCGCCGCAAACAAGAATCGTTGTGGATGAATAAAACATCACTCATTACCAAAAGTAAACACGGGCTTGAGGCAAGTAAGTTGATGCAAAAAGCCTATGAAGATGGTGATTTGGTATATTTCCAAGTGGGTACTCAATGTTCGTTGCATAGTGGTAGTGCATTGGTAACAAAGCAGGGGTGTTTGCGTATTGAATGGTCTGATTATTTGTCAGGCATGACGTTGATGGTAAAAGATAGGGTAGCCTTTTTAAATAAGTATTTTTTACCAGGTATTATTAAAATTATAGATGGGCAAGATAATATTTTTCTAGATCAAGTTTCAGCATCAGGGTGTTGTTTGAGGGGAAGTATTCGCGCACTTGTACAGACTGGAGGGTTGCTTAAAACACAAATGAGAGATTGGTATATTAATGTTTCAGAAGATAGAGAAGTGGTTGGTATGCCAGCACTATCGGTGTGTGTTGCATTATTAGGCAACTGGGACTTTGTTCGTCATCAAAACAAAGATTTGGGTTCATTTACATTGGCATTTAGCTTGTCTGTATCCCAGGCTGATGCTGGTGTTGCGCGGGATGTGGGTGTTGGCCGGCTTATTACTTATAGAGAACAAAAGCTGCGTAAGCTTCCTCTTGGTGGTGTGCGTGTAGATAAGCTTGAAAGTGGTACAGGGCATGCTGAATATGTATTACACAACAATGGTTTTGCCTTAACATCACAGGCGTTGAATGAGTTTGTTACATCCATGCAGAATAAATCAGTGGTTAAAGAGTTTTATCCTTCACAAGAAGAGGCTGAAGCTGTTTTACCAGATTACCGTATGCCAACTAGAGGTTTAAAAGTCGTGTGTGTCCGACCACGAGGTGAGAAAGAGCAAGTTTATATTTTTGTACGTGTTGGACGTCCTTCCTTGGCAGGTATGGATACTGAAATATATGAGCTCTTGGATGAAGGTGGTGTGGTTGCCAATAGGATTTACCATGAAGGTTTACCTCGCTGGGGGTGAATGAAAAGGTAAGTAAACCTTTGCTGTTTAGGTCTGATGCGCGAAAGAAGCCTCAGCGTATAGCTGTGGCATGGTCAGGTGGAGTGGACTCAACGGCACTCTTGCTCTTGCTCAAGGCTCAAGGTTTTGATGTTTTAGCATGGCATATTGACCATGGTTGGACGGAGCAAAGTGCAGAACAAGCCAAGCAACTTGAGCGACAGGCAATGCGTTGGCATATTCCTTTTTTCACCAAACGAGTTGAAAAACCTGCACAAAACCTTGAAGCGGAATCTCGGCAATTAAGATATGCTGCATTTGCCGAATTGGCAGATGAAACAAACTGTTTTGATTTGGGGCTAGCTCATCACCAAGATGACCAAGTCGAAACGGTGTGTATGCGTCTTTTGCAAGGTTCAGGTGTCTCTGGTTGCCAAGGCATGCGAACGCATAGAAAGCAAGGTAAGCTTCATTTATGGCGGCCGTTGTTGCAGACGACAAAAAAAGAACTGGCGCAATATTTGCAGCGGCAAGGTATTTCATGGATTGAAGACCCGAGCAACACAGATTATAATCTTTGGCGAAATAAAATTAGGCATCAGTTGTTGCCAGCTATGCAGGTTTATGATGTGGATGCAGCAAAGCTTTTTTTGCGCTTGCAAGTGCAGGCAACTAAACTTAACGAAACGATTGAAGTTTTGGCTTCGTCGGTCAATATAACAATGGAGCATGTGGCAGGTGCGAGCTGTTGCAGGGTGAATTGGTTGCAGTGGTTACAACAACAAGAATCTGTAAAAGTACATCTGTTGCAAAAAATGTTAGGAATTCTGTTTGCTGATGGTAAGGTGCTTGGCAGAAGACATTTTGTGGCGATTGATGCATGGCGGCAACATGGGGCAAACGGGTGGGTAAGTTTGTCAGGCTGCTGTTTGTATCGGCAAGGTGAATATTTATACCTTTGCCAAGGTCAGAAGGTTGTTGCGGATTCAGTTTAAGGTTAAATCGAGGTTTTTATGAGTAAGAATTTATTATTATGGATTGTGATTTTTATGACGATGATGAGCGTATTTAATATGTTCAGCGGCCCCATGGGCGGAAAACCAGAACCCATGAGTTATACTGCCTTTATTGAAAAAGTAGACCAAGGTTTGGTGGACGAGGTCACGATTCAAGATAAACAAGCTGTGGGGCATTACCGCGATGCTTCAGGGAATGTAACCCGCTTTGAGTTGGAGTTGCCGGATGATCCAGCTTTGGTGCAACGTTTGATTGATAATAAAGTTGAGGTTACAGCATCACACCGCGAAGAATCATTATTCCTCACCATTCTTATTTCATGGTTCCCTATGCTGCTGTTGATTGGTGTATGGATATTCTTTATGCGTCAAATGCAAGGCGGCGGCAAAGGTGGTGCGATGGGGTTTGGTAAGTCCAAAGCAAAATTGCTAACTGAACATAAAGACCGCGTGACCTTTGATGATGTGGCAGGCTGCGATGAAGCTAAACAAGAAGTGACAGAAGTGATTGAATTTTTACGTGACCCATCAAAATTTACACGTTTGGGTGGTAAAATTCCAAAAGGTATTTTGCTTGTGGGCCCTCCGGGCACAGGTAAGACTTTGCTTGGTCGCGCCATTGCAGGTGAAGCTGAAGTACCGTTCTTTTCTATTTCAGGCTCTGATTTTGTGGAAATGTTTGTGGGCGTGGGTGCATCACGTGTGCGTGATATGTTTGAACAAGCCAAAAAACAAGCCCCATGTATCATCTTCGTAGATGAGATTGATGCTATGGGTAGGCATCGTGGCGCAGGTCTTGGCGGTGGCAATGATGAGCGCGAACAAACATTAAACCAATTGCTGGTTGAAATGGATGGTTTTGAAGCCAACGAAGGTGTAATTTTAGTTGCTGCAACCAACCGCCCCGATGTGCTTGACCCAGCGTTGTTGCGCCCAGGTCGTTTTGACCGTCAAGTGACCGTAGGTAACCCAGATATGCCAGGTCGTATTGCAATTCTAAAAGTGCATATGAAAAAAGTACCATTATCATCAGATGTGGATGTGAAAGCGTTGGCACGTGGTACTCCCGGGTTTTCGGGTGCTGATTTGGCAAACCTTGTTAATGAAGCGGCATTAAGTGCGGCGCGATATAACCGTGACAAAGTGACCAATCAAGACTTTGAAGAGTCTAAAGATAAAGTGATGATGGGTGCAGAGCGTCGTTCTATGGCGATGACAGAAGAAGAAAAGGCGTTGACAGCTTATCATGAAGCTGGACACGCACTGGTGGGCATTCATAGCCCCAAACATGACCCATTGCATAAAGTGACGATTATTCCACGCGGTAGAGCATTGGGTGTAACCATGAACTTGCCAGAGCGTGATAGATTAAGCCAATCGCGCATTGAATTGGAATCACGCTTGGCATCATTGTTTGGTGGACGCATGGCAGAAGAGCTGGTGTTTGGCAAAGAGAATATTACCACTGGTGCGGGTCATGATATTCAACAAGCGACTAAAATCGCGAAAGCGATGGTGACAGAGTATGGCTTTAGTGATCGTTTGGGACGCTTGCGTTTCTCTGAAAATGAAGAAGAAGTCTTTTTGGGTCGTTCAGTCACGCAAAGCAAACATATTTCAGATAATACTGCGCAGCTGATTGATGAAGAAGTTCGTGCATTTATTGATATTGCAGAAGAAAAGGCACGCTTTATTCTCACAGAACATCGCGATGAGCTAGAAATTATTGCCCAAGGTTTGCTTGAGTATGAAACCTTATCGGGTAAAGAAGTGACGGCATTGTTGAACGGTGAAAAAATAAGCCGAAAAGATGATAGCAATAAACCTTCGAGCACGAATAGCGATGATGGCGAGTCCGTTGTGATGGATGAAAACAGCAAAGAAGATGAACACCTTGCTGATAAAGGTACTGGGCAAGAGGGTTAAGCTTGTCTCGCTGGCTTCGGCAAGCGCAAAAGCCTGCATGGGTGATGGGTGTTCTCAATTGCACACCAGACTCATTTTCTGATGGTTCAACAGCGCTTGATATGGATATTTTGTCTGCGCGTGCTTTAGCCATGATACAAGCAGGTGCAGATATTATTGATGTGGGTGGTGAGTCCACGCGCCCTCAAGCAGCACCTGTTTCAGTTGCAGATGAGTTGCAGCGTGTGATTCCTATTATTCAAAAACTTGCTGATGAGGGTATCAATATCTCTATTGATACCATGAAAGCTGAGGTGATGGCGCAAGCTATTGATGCAGGGGCTACGCTGGTGAATGATGTGACCGCCTTGCAGTTTGATTCCGAGAGCGCGGGCATTGTGGCGCAAACGGGTGTGGATGTTTGTTTGATGCATATGAAGGGCACACCGCAAACCATGCAAAATAACCCCAGATATCACGATGTGTTATCTGAAGTGTTGGCTTTCTTTGAGCAACGTATCGAAGCTTGTGTTGCGGCGGGCATCAAAACATCATCTATTATTCTTGACCCAGGTATCGGTTTTGGCAAACGCTTACAAGATAATTTAACACTGATTGCAAATCTAGATAAAATTAAAATACATTTTGATATGCCTGTGTTGCTTGGCGCTTCGCGCAAATCATTTTTAGCCGCCATCACGGGGTCAGAGGTGTTGCAGCGAGAAACAGAAACGGCTGTGGCATCAGGTATCGGCATCTTTTGTGGTGCAGATATGATTCGTGTTCATGATTGCGAAACACATCAGAAAACAGCAGCAGTTGCATCCCAATTGGCAGATATGAAGACATCCTTATCTTACAAGGAGACATGTGATGTTTTGGGATAGTCTGCAACTTACATTTATTGACCTAATTGACATCAGTATTGTTGCTCTGGTGGTTTATTATGTGCTGCGTTTGATTCGTGGCACCCATGCTGAGCAAATGCTGATTGGTTTGGTGGTGATGCTGGTTTTGTATGAGGTGGCGCGCACCTTTGGTCTGCTCACCGTTGAATGGATATTCAATCAGGTTTTTGCTGTATTTATTGTTATTTTGGTGGTGTTGTTTCAGGCTGAAATTCGTAAAGGTTTGATGCGTGTTGCCATCAACCCATTGTCCACAGTGATTGAGCCGCAAGAACAAATGATTGAAGAAGTTGTGGCCGCCACAAAAACTTTAACCAATAAACGATGGGGTGCGTTGATTGTTTTTGAGCGGGAAACAGGTTTGCGCCATTTGGATGATAGTGGTGTAAAGATTGAAGCGGATGTTAAAGCTGATTTGATGGTCACTTTATTTTGTTCTGCAACACCCTTACATGATGGGGCGATTATCATAGCACTCAACAATGAAGGTATTCCCGAAATCAGGTCGGCAAGGGTGCTGTTGCCACTGGCGAAAAGCAAACATGTTTTGGGAAAATTTGGTACGCGTCATCGCGCTGCGATTGGTTTATCTGAAGAAAATGATGCGCTTGTCTTGGTTGTCTCTGAAGAGCGCGGCGATATTCATTTGGTTGAAAATGGTGAGATGAGCGAAGCGATGAGTGATGATGCGCTACGCAAGGCACTGAAACCACTGCTTGCAAGTATGAAATTTGCGGGAAGTCATAAAACATGAATTTACTCCACCGTTTAGGACTGCCCTTTTGGTCAATACTCATTGCTATTGTGCTTTGGGTGCAGGTGCATGGGCAGGGCATGGGCTCTGTGCGTATGGATGTGGCATTGCAGGTTCGAAGCGTGCCTGAAGATATGGTTATCGTGAATGATTTACCCGACCAGGTAAGCATTACGATTTCAGGTTTGCAAGCCCAGTTAAATGCTTTGGATGTTAAAGAACTGTTCGTGTCTGTGGATGCATCAGCATTGAATATGCCAGGTGTGATTGAGCAAGCATTGGATATTGAAACCATTGATTTGCCTGTAGGTTTAAAGGTTGAAAAAATTCAGCCTGATAGTGTTCAACTTCAAGTTGACCATGTTGTGAAACGAAGCATTACTGTGAAACCAACATTTGATTTACCACAAGGCTGGCAGGCTGAATTTGTGGTGGTCACACCCGCGGCAGTTGAGCTTTCAGGCCCGGAAGTTTGGGTGAGCACATTAAACGAAATTGATACATCTGCCGTTCGTTTGGACTTGACCCAAGGTACATTTGATGTGGAGACAACAGTGGTGCCGTTAAGTGAGAAGGGCATCCATTTGTTAAAAAAAGATGTGACCATTCGTATTCGCGGGGAATTGGTTTGGACACCACCTGAGCAAGCTTTGGAAGAAAAGAAAGCGCAAGAAGAGCTGCAAACTGAAGCGGGCAACGTGGTTGAAGAGAAAGTGTCCATTGTGCCTGTGCCCGAAGCTTTGAAAGAAGAAGCAGCACCCGAAGTCGTGCAGAAAACTGCAACGGAACAGAAAGCTAAACCATCACCTAAACCTGAAACGGTTGAGCCCGTTTCTCAAGAAACATACAGCAATGCAGCTGAAGTGAAGCCTGCCACACCCCAAACGGACAGATATGGGAATGTGAAGGCAGATGAACAGCCTGCAGGAGATTTATAATGCGCAAATATTTTGGCACGGATGGCGTACGTGGAGTAGTGAACACAGACCCTATGACGGCGGAATTTGCTTTGCGTTTGGGCAGAGCAGCAGGGCATGTGCTCACCAAACATTTAAGCCACAAACCGCATATTCTTATTGGTAAAGACACGCGTTTATCAGGTTATATGATTGAGTCGGCATTGTGTGCGGGGCTTACGGCGCAAGGCATGAATGTACTTCTCGTAGGTCCTGTGCCTACACCTGCAGTTGCCTATTTAACCCGAAGTTTGCGTGCTGATGCTGGTGTTGTGTTATCGGCTTCACACAATCCTGCAGGTGATAATGGTATTAAATTCTTTGGTGCTGACGGATTTAAACTGCCCGATAGTGTGGAATTGGAAATTGAAGCAGCCCTTGATGACTTGCCTCCACTACCCGATGCACTTGATATTGGTAAAGCAGAGCGTGTGGATGATGCGCGTGGTCGCTACATAGAATTTCTAAAATCATCCTTGCCCAAAGGTGTGAGATTTTCAGGTTTAAAAGTGGTCGTGGATAGTGCCAATGGTGCGGCATACGATGTTGCACCGCATTTGTTGAAAGAGCTTGGCTGTGAAGTGGTTTCATTGTTCGACCAACCTACGGGTTATAATATCAATAAAAACTGTGGCTCTACTTACCCAGAAACCATGTGCGATAAGGTGCGTGAAGTAGAAGCAGATATTGGTTTTGCGCTTGATGGTGATGCGGATAGGTTGATTGCTTGCGATTCAAGCGGTGAGCTTGTTGATGGTGATAGAGTGATTGCAATCTTAGCAGAGCATTTGTTGCAGCAAGACCAGCTTAAAGGTGGTGCAGTGGTCACAACTTTGATGAGTAATATGGGGCTAGGAAATTTCCTTGAGCAGCGTGGTGTGCAGATGCTGCGTGCTAATGTTGGCGATAGGTATGTGTTGGAAATGATGCGTGAGAAAGGTTGTAACCTTGGTGGCGAACAATCAGGACACATGATTATGTTGGATAACAATACTACGGGTGATGGTTTGATGACGGCATTGCAACTGCTTTGCGCCATGCAAGAAACCAAGCAACCGCTTTCAGAGTTTGCATCAGATTTAACACTTTATCCACAAAAATTGTGGAATATCGTGATGAAAAGGAAAGTTGATGTCCTCGCAGATAGTGATGTACAAGCGTTGATTGCTGAGGCAGAAGCCAAGCTTGGTGATAAGGGCAGAGTGAATGTTCGCGCATCAGGCACAGAACCTAAGCTTAGGGTGATGGTGGAAGCGGACTCAGCGACACTTTTGTATGAAACGGGTGAAGTCCTTGTCGCAGCGATTGAGGTGCGTATTCAGGCTTTAGTTTAATGGGGTTTCCAAGCTATTAGCTTTGGTGTTGAGGCGAATGGTTTCTCTATGCCTTTGGAACACATATTTTGCAATGCTAGCTTCCTCTTCATTGCATCGGTATGAGAAATGCACACCAATATGTTGTGTGTTTAGGCTTTCTTGTTCGACTCTTATGACAGTGCCAATAAGCTCAATAATGGTTGGTGGAAAAGAAGGAATCATTAGGGCTAAACTAATATAATCACCTTTATTATACTGTTCTTCTGTGTGAAAGCTTGCACCTGTCACGCTGAGATTAATTGAGCGTTCTTTTAAGTTGCTTCGATTAGCATCGTTAAGCATGTTCACTCCAATAAGGTAGTTGAGCTTTGTGTCTAGGGTTTCCAGTGCAGAAGCCAAGTCATGATTCACCATACCTTTGAGTTGTTCTGTGGTAACTTCTTTACCAATAATATCTTGAATCATGGCGTTTTGTCGTGAGCGAATACCCGGAAACTGCTGTTGTTTCACATACTCATGTGTGTTTATCGGTTTGTCATACACTGCTAAAATATCATCAATTCGAAAATCTTGCCTACGATTTTTATCACCCATGAATCACTCCTAATGTTTGTTACGTATATTCGGTACGCAACTTTTATGCCAAGGAGGCTTGCAGGAATGATGCTTGGACGGGCATAACACCCTCACTATAGTCATTACATATAGCTTGGGTATTGATTTTCCCTTGTTTGATGGCATCCAGAGCCACCGCAACCACTTGTGGGTCAAACTGTGTGCCAGATGCAAATTCTAGTTGTTCGGCACAAAAGGAAAGGGGCTTGGCTTGACGGTACACGCGGTGCGTGGTCATGGCATCGATTGCATCGGCGACACAAACAATACGTGCTTCAAATGGGATTTCGGTGCTACCGATTTTATCTGGGTAGCCTTGACCATCCCAGCGTTCATGATGATGACGTACTATTAAACGCTCACGAGCCAATGTGTCCATATTATTTAATATGGCGTCACCTATAGCTGGGTGTGCTTTCATGATAGCATATTCTTGGTCGGTATATCGACCAGGTTTTAAGAGCACTGAATCAGCAATACCTACTTTACCAATATCATGTAACAAACCACCGGTGCGAATCAGTTGGATGTTTTCTTCGTCTAAACCCAAGGATTCGGCAAATAAAACAGAGAGGTGACTCACACGAGATGAGTGATCTTTGGTATATCTGTCGCGCGCCTCTAGGGAGCGAACAAGTGCAATCAAGGTTTGATTCATACTATCTGCAAGCGCTGCATGTACAGCGCGATTATCCAATAATGTATCTAATTTTTTCACCAATAAACCAAGCATGTGTAAGCTTTCACCACGTAATTTAGTTTGTTCTAAACGATTAGTAAGGCATAACACACCCATAGGCACACCTTGAAGGTAAATCGGAATAGCAATATAAGCTTGAACGCGAATGGCAGGCCAACAAAGTTGGTGTGGTATTGTTTCTGGTCGCGTTTCAATCAGTTCTTCAGACGCATAAATGAGTGGTGCAAATGGTGTGTCATGAATAGAACAAGTTGTGCTTGGTAAGTCATGCCCTAAGCCATATTCAGTAATGCGGACAAGCTGTTCCTTATGCCGTTCAAATAGTGCAATATATCCACCTTGGGCGTGAACCATATCCATAGCAAGTTGTAACGCCTTGTGACAAACGCTGGTGATATCTTTTTGCTTCGGCATTTCATCAAAAACACGAAACAAAAGCCCAAGCTTTCTATCCATTTCAAATACTTCGGGTAGTAGGCGGTGCGTATTATTATTAGACTGAATTGATTGCTTATTTTCACTCTTAATAACTAACACGTCTTGGATATGGTCTAATAAAACATTGGGTTCAAAAGGTTTGGCGAGAATATGTTTGATGTTGAGTGACTTGGCTTGGCGCATGTGCATGGCTGAGAGGAAACCACTGACAAGGATAACAGGTGGTGTGGTAATGCCTTGTGTTTGTAACTGGGACAATAATTCTAATGAGTTGCCATCACCAAGGCTTAGGTCAGTTACCATGACATCCCACTGTTGTTTTTGTAATTCTAAACTTGCTTCTTTAATACTAACAGCTTCCGCAATCTTGATTTGTAAATCAAGCGTTAAAATAACTTCGCTAATAATTTCACGAACGGCAGTTTGGTCTTCAACAATAAGAATATTAAACATGACGAACAAACTTTCCTGTATCATATGCCTTGAGTGCCATAACCGTCTTGGGTTGATTCATCAATTGGTATTCAATAAATCCTTCAGGAACTTCAAAGTTTTTATAAGTTTCATGGTGTGTGCATTGGCGCAATAAGGATTGATAGCGGGTTGCATTGTCAATGCGTACTTTGATTTCTGGCAACTGAAAGGGTTTGCTCACAAAGTCATAAGCACCTTGTTCAACGGCATGAATAGCATCTTCAACACCCGAATAACCTGTCATTAATAAGACCAAGGTTTTGCTGGGGTCAGAGCAGCTTGCAGAAAGTATATCCAAACCTCCAGCACCAGGCATCACAATATCGGATAAAATAATATCAAAATGTTTTTCTTCAAGTAAGGATAGAGCCGTATCTCCACGGTTTACCAGTGTAATTTGATAGCCATAATCACTTAAATATTCTTCAAGGATGGCGGCAAGTGCCTCATCATCCTCAGCAATGAGTAAATGTGGGTTCGTATTCATGGTTTAGCGCTCACTCGTGTTGTGGTGAGAGTAAAGTCGTAATAAGTGTGCCTCTAGGTCTGTTTGCGGAATTGTTGCGGTTTGTTTGTTTTGATAGCCTTGCTCTTGTTGTTCTCTTGCTTGGCTAGAAATATTGATTTGGTCTGTTTTCTTGGCGGATGAGCTTGCAGCATTAGAAGACGCAGGTTGACTACGTGTCTGTTGCTGCAAAAGTCTGCTGACTAAGCCATCTGTTGGCCTAAGTGTCATCGCCATGGTTACCTCCTGAATGTCGTTAAATCTATTCAGGTAATACTATCGGTCGATGCAGGTGTGAACTTTAGCTTTATTTTTTCTTTTTGGGTTTCTTAACTTTCTTCTTTGTTTTACGCTTTTTCTTGGGTAAAACATCATCATTGATAATGCTTCTAAGGTCAGTGACGGCATCGGGAATGGAGCGCGTTTGCTCGGCTTCGGCTTTGCTGACTTTTAGCACTTCAATGGGTTTATTCAGGAAGCTTTGGATGTTTTCAAGCAGCTCTTTCTCTTCTGGTGCACAAAAGGAAATGGCTGTGCCTTTGTTCACACCACGCCCTGTGCGCCCAACCCTATGTACATAATTTTCTTCGCGTTCGGGTAAGTCATAATTCACCACGAAATCAATATCAGCAATATCAATGCCACGCGCGCTCACATCTGTGGCAATCAGGATATTGCCATTGCCTTGTTTGAAGCTACGCATGATGTCTGAGCGCTGCTCTTGGTCTTTATCGCCATGAATGGTGACCGTCTCAATACCAACCCTTGCCATAGCTTTTGCAACGCGCTCAGCACGAACGCGGGTGCGCACAAATACAATCATACGACTTTCAGGATTCTCACGCACAAATCGCTCTAAAAAGAAGCGTTTATCATCCATGTCCACAAACATCACAAAATGACTGATGTTTTTGGACACTTTATCTTTGGGGGAGACTTGAATACGAATCGCCGCACTTTTGACTTGCGAGTAAGCGAGCTTTTTAATCTCATCATTGATGGTGGCAGAGAAGAATAGGGTTTGATGTTTGTGGTAGACCATTTTTTTGATGTACTTGATGTCTTCGATAAAACCCAAATCAAGCATGTGGTCGGCTTCATCAAGAATCAGCGTGCTTACACCATCAAGTTTAATCACATCTTGGTTAATCAAATCAAACATACGACCGGGTGTGGCAATCAAAATATCAATACCATCTTGCAGCTTGGCAATTTGTTGTTCTTGCTCCACACCACCAAACAAGGTGAAGGTTTTAACACGGGTATGGCGCGATATTTTGGTGAATACTTCGCCAATTTGTTGGGCTAATTCTCGGGTGGGCGCAAGCACAATACATTTGATGCCATACGAGCGTTTACTGCTCTTAAACTTATGAATCTTATCAATCACAGGAATGGCAAACGCAGC
>CAMZLX010000147.1 GCA_947311795.1 uncultured Zetaproteobacteria bacterium | reverse complement strand
ATGTTTACCAACCGCAAAGCTGCGAAGTGAAGGGTTGATTTCTGTGCCCTCTGCCTTAAAGGGTAGCGTCCCCTTTTTATTTAAATATTTTTCATTCTGATATTTGTTTTTTCCTTGAATATTGATGTGTTTCAACGACATATTAATTAAAAAATTATAAGGAGTCGATAGTTTTGCTTCTTCGTTATATTGAATAAACTCTTTAGGAAATAAATATCTTTGTAGATGGCTATGATACTTTCTCTTTTGAAGTTCTGTAAAAAGATAATTTAAAAAATAATTACCACCTGTTTTTTTAATTAAATCTTCTAAATCATTAGTTATTAATTTTAATTTTTTATTGTCAAGAGCGAACTTTCCATTAATAACTTCAATTTTATACTTTCTAAGTTCACTAGATACTTTTGCTATCATTTTTTCTCTTGATGACAGCCCATTTATACTGAAAATACTATAATCTGTATCATTAACATTTTTCCATTTGCTATAAAGAATTATAACTTTTTTCCATTCGTTTGAATATGTTGAAGATTTGTATGTTTTTTGTGTATAGCTTCGATTTCCTCTTGTATAATCCCTTAAAAAGGATAGAAAGTTATAGTAATCCTTATTGAAACCTTTTTTTTGATAATGTTCAATAATTAATTGGGATAATTCATTTTGAATGTCGTGTATGGATATATCATTACCTGAAATATGTTTTAGTATCATAAGTGATAAACTATCTGTTGTTTCTTGAGATGATGTGTTTAGATATGTGAAAGTACTCTTTTGTTCTCCAACAGAAATCTCACAAGTTGAATAGTTGTCATCAAATAAATTTCTTAATTGCTTCATAAAAAAAACTATCTTTGTACCCTAACGTCATGTGAAGTAGGCTTGAAAAACTCTGGGGACACATTACTTAATACCTTGATTGTCATTAGCCAGCATGAGTTAACCTAATCTTAGTTCTGTCCATTTTTTTCAGGAATAGGCTCATCCCAAGTCATGCGGGTGACTTCCCATACCTTGTTGGACACCATATTGGGCTTTTCTTCACCCAACTTAACCATTTTGACTTGTTTCTTATCCATAAACTAATGCTATACCGATTATGCCAAAGCTTCCAGCTTGGTTTTTGCAGTTTGAAGCTCGTTTAACTTCGCTTCAAGTGCTGCCAAGTCGGCACGGGCTTTGCTGACCACGGCTTCAGGTGCGCTGGCAACAAATTTATCGTTGTTTAAACGACCTTTGAGACCACCCCTTTCTTTTTCGATTTTCTCGATGTTTTTGGCTACGCGCGCCAACTCTTCTTCCACATTCACAAGACCAGCAAGCGGCAAGAAGATTTTAAGCGCAGAGAGTGGGGCAATGGCTGCGTTTTCAACTTCGTCACCTGAATCAATCCAGACAATGCTTTCCAACTTCGCCAAGCTTTTGAGCAAGTTTTCTTGGGGTGTTAGTTCTGCTTTTAGGGCATCAGTTAATGCAATATGCGCTTCGATTTTTTTGCCCGGTGACACATTCATTTCACCACGAATCGAGCGAATCGCATTCACCATATCCATAATCAGTTGCATACGTTTGGTGGCTTCATCATCGCGGGCAAAGTCGGTGCGCCACTCGTCTGTTACAAGCCGCGCATCTTCACCATGCAATTCTTGGAAGATTTGTTCGGTGATAAATGGGCAAATCGGGTGCAACAAACGCAACCAACCATCCAATGCAGTGAGCATCACGATTTGCGTTTCACGTTTATCGGCTGCATCACCTTTATACAACGATGTTTTGGCAGCTTCCACATACCAATCGCAATACGTTCCCCAAATAAAGCTGTACAGCGTGCCTGCGGCTTCATTAAAGCGGTATTCTTCTAAAGCTTTGTGTACATCTTTGGCGCAAGTGTCCAACTCGGATAAAATCCAACGGTTCACATCATTGTTGGGCTGAATACTGCTATCAGGCTTGGCATCTTCACGGTTCATAAACACAAATCGTGATGCATTCCAGATTTTATTCATGAAATTGCGGTTGGATTCAATGCGTTTGATGTCTAACTTCACATCGCGACCCGGTGTTGCCATGTGTGCTAAGGTAAAGCGCAGCGCATCTGCACCATAAGCTTCAATCATTTCCAACGGGTCAACCACATTACCCTTGGACTTGGACATTTTCTGCCCATCTTTATCGCGAATCAAGGCATGGATATAGATGTCTTTAAATGGTTTTTCGCCTGTAAACTTTTTGCCCATCATCATCATGCGGGCAACCCAGAAAAAGATAATATCAAAGCCTGTGACCAAGACATTGGTGGGGTAGAACTTCGCCATATCTTCGCTATCGGTTTTGCCATCCCAGCCCAATGTGGAAAACGGCCATAAACCTGATGAAAACCAAGTGTCCAACACATCTTCATCTTGTTTGATATGGGTTGAGCCACAGCCGCCGCACTTGGAAGGTGTGCCTCTATCCACTGTGATATGGTCGCAATCGGCGCAATACCATGCAGGGATTTGATGACCCCACCATAATTGACGAGAAATGCACCAATCTTGGATGTTTCGCATCCATTCAAAATACGTTTTTTGCCAATGCTCAGGCACAAACTTCACATCACCATCTTCAACCAAAGCAATCGCAGGGTCTGCCAAATCTTGAATGGCAACATACCATTGGTCGGTTAGATACGGCTCAATAATGGAGTGGGAACGGTCGCCACGCCCAACTTTATGGGTGTGCGCTTCCACTTTATACAATAGCCCTTCAGCTTCCAAATCGGCAATGATGCGCTCTCTGGCTTCATATCTATCCAAGCCTACATATTGCTCAGGAATAAAATCTTCATGGTTGATGTGCGCGGTGTTGGTGAAGATGTTACGCATAGGCAAATCATGGCGTTTGCCGACTTCATAATCGTTGAAATCATGGGCAGGGGTGATTTTCACGCAACCTGTACCAAATTCAGGGTCAACATATTCATCAGCCACCACAGGAATGGTGCGACCACACAGCGGCAAAATAAGCTCTTTGCCAATCAAGTCTTTAAAGCGCTCATCCGATGGGTGAACTGCCACTGCGCCATCACCAAGCAATGTTTCAGGGCGTGTTGTCGCCACAATCAGATGTTTGCTAGGATCATCGGCATAGGGGTATTGAATATGCCAAAAGTGACCTTCTTCCTCTTCGTGAACCACTTCCAAATCGGATACGGCTGTTTCAAGCACTGGATCCCAATTCACAAGGCGTTTGCCGCGATAAATCAAACCTTCTTCAAACAAACGCACAAACACTTCTTGCACCGCAGCCGATGAACCTTCATCCATGGTAAAGCGTTCGCGAGACCAATCAATGGAGAAACCCAAATGTTTCATTTGGTCTAAGATGATGCCGCCTGATTCGGCTTTCCATTCCCAAACCTTTTCGATGAACTTCTCACGCCCCAAATCGCGGCGGTGAACACCTTTGGCATCAAGCTGACGCTCAACCACCATTTGCGTGGCAATGCCTGCATGGTCTAGCCCAAGTTGCCACAATACTTCTTT
>CAMZLX010000146.1 GCA_947311795.1 uncultured Zetaproteobacteria bacterium | reverse complement strand
TGTTGAGAAAGGATTGCCTTGTGGTTCTGAGGACTTTGTCAAAAGGCTAGGCAATCAAATTGGGCGTATTTTAGAGCTTCGACCTCAAGGAAGACCAAAGAAAAACAATAAAAAAGGGTAGCGTCCCCTTTTAGTTTTTGTCGCCTTTATGTCATATTTTATTGCTATTGTTTGTTGCTTAAGGAGGTCGCCATGTTCAAATCATTAGAAAATATAGATTATTCACTTTTCAGTCTTAACCAAGCCATCAACGAGCTTGAACAAACCATGACAACAGTTTCTCATCAAGCCGATGAAGAAGATTACTTTACATCCAAAGACGAACGTTTGGTTGAGTTTACCGATTGTGAAATCTCATATTTAGGCTTTTAATGCCAACCAAATAACATAAAAAAAGCTGCCAGTGGCAGCCTTTTTCGTTTCTAAGGAATCGTATTAGATATGAATCGCTTTACCATCGGAATCGAGTACGGATTCGTGAATCATTTCCGACAATGTTGGGTGCGGGAACATATGATGCGCTAGTTCCGCTTCTGTGGTTTCCAAAGTACGCGCCAATTGCAACGATACAATCAACTCTGTGGCTTCAGCACCCACAATATGTGCGCCCAACAACTCACCTGTTTCTGCATCAAAAATAGTTTTGACCATACCTTCCGTCTCTGCCAAACCCATGGCTTTACCGTTGGTGCTGTATGCCATACGCCCGACTTTAATATCAAGCCCTTCTTCTTTGCATTGTTTTTCAGTTTTGCCGCATGACCCCACTTGTGGCTGGCAGTATGTACAACCCGGCACATTACCATAATCCACAGGATGTGGCGTGCCGCCATGAATCGCTTCCACACACACAATGCCTTCATGCGATGCAACATGCGCCAATGCAGGCGCACCAATCACATCACCAATCGCATAAATGCCTTGATGGTCAGTGCGGTAATAATCGTCCACTTCAATTTGCTGGCGCTCCACCTTCATGGATGTATTTTCAGCACCAATGTTGTCGGTGTTGCCTACAACACCCACGGCAACCAAACAAACATCACCTTCAATGGTTTGCGCTTTGTCTTTGACTGTATATTCAACCACGGCTTTGCCATCGACATTTTTCGCAGACGAGACCATGGCATTGGTGATAATTTTAATTTTGTTCTTTTTAAATGAACGTGCGACCACTTTTGAAATCTCTTCATCTTCCAAAGGTAAGATTTGCGGTGCAGCCTCAATCACAGTCACTTCAGAGCCCATGGCTTTATAGAAGTATGCGAATTCCATACCAATCGCACCCGAACCAATGACCACCAAATGTTTGGGTAATTTGGTTGGTGCTAAAGCTTGTTTGTAAGTGATGATAACATCGTTATCCACATCCATGCCCGGGAATGCACGCGCTCTTGCACCCGTGGCTACAATTACATGTTTGGCAGTGACTTGTGTTTTCTCACCATTGTTTTCGACCATCAATTTGTTGTCAGCTTCAAACGATGCAAACCCTTCAATATGGGTCACTTTGTTTTTCTTGAATAAGAAACCAATACCACCATTCAACTTCGCAGAAATTTTGCGTGAGCGTGCTACGGCTTTCACCAAATCAGGTTTGGCTTCAGTGATACCAAGCCCAAGCTCATCACCACTGTGTTGAATAACGTTAATAATTTCGGCTGTGCGCAACAATGCTTTGGTCGGGATACAACCCCAGTTCAAACAAATGCCACCCAAATGTGTGGATTCAATACAGGCAACCTTCAAACCCAATTGCGCTGCGCGAATGGCAGCCACATAACCACCAGGGCCTGCGCCCACAACCACCACATCATATTCACCATCAGGGTTATACACGCCTGCTGGTTTAAGGTTTAGCTCATGGTCTTCATCCGAAGATGGTGCAGCAGCCAAGGTTTCCACAACTTCTTGCGGCGTTGCGACAGGAGCAGTTTCTTCCGCCGCAGCAGGTGCTTCATTTAAACCTTCAGGCTCATAATCAGCAGGTACTTCTTCATCTTCTTCGGCAATCACTGCAATCGCAGTACCCACTGGCACCAAATCACCTTCTTTAGCAATGATTTTGTGCATAATGCCTTCATCAATCACTTCCACTTCCATGGTCGCTTTATCGGTTTCCACTTCAAGCATCACTTCGCCTGATTCTAAGGTATCACCCTCTTTTTTTAACCAACGGGCAATCTTGCCTTCGGTCATGGTGGGTGATAATTGGGTCATAAATACATCAATTGGCATGGTTTACCTCGTTTGAAATGAAGCACAAAGCCCACAAAAAACACTTATCAAACTCTGTGTCCTCTGTGTCCTCTGCGGTAAAAAAAAATCTAAATTAATACGCTTGCAGGGCACTCAATATGTTTTTTCAGTGCATTCAAATATTCAGCACCCACTGCACCATCCACAACACGGTGGTCGCATGAAAGTGTCAAAGTCATCACTTTTTTGACAACCACTTGACCATTTTCAGCCACCGCACGTTCTTCTGTGCCGCCCACTGCAAGAATCGCACCTTCAGGTGGATTCACAATGGCGTTGAATTGTTTGATGCCATACATACCCAAGTTGGAAATCGAGAATGTGCCGCCAGTATATTCTTCAGGTTTAAGTTCACCTTTGCGCGCTTTACCTGCTAGCTCTTTGATTTCATTGGAAATATCAACAATGCCTTTTTGCTCAGCAAAACGAACAATCGGCGTAATCAAACCACCTTCAATCGCCACAGCAATCGAGATATGGGCATGTTTATGTTGGTAAGTATGGCTATCAGCCCAAGATGCATTCGCCGCAGGCACATCCACCAAGGCTTTGGATACAGCTTTAACGATAAAGTCATTCACACTCAATTTAAATGCGCCATCAGCAGATTCATTAAGTTGCGCTCTTAAATCCATCAACCTATCCATTTCCACATCCATACTTAAATAGAAGTGAGGCACTTGTTGTTTAGATTCAGTTAAACGGCGTGCAATGGCTTTGCGCATCATGCTATTCTCAATCGCATCATATTCATCAGCGTGATAAGGCATGGGTCCCGTTGGCAGTGGGCGAATAGCAGAAGGTACAAAGTTTTGCGCACCACCACCCAAACTGATGCCACGTTTTGCCGCATTCTCAATATCTGATTTGACAATTCGACCGCGAGGGCCTGTGCCTGTAATCGCTGCAATATTAATACCTTTTTGTTTCGCCAAGCGACGGGCTAAAGGTGATGCTTTGATGCGTTTATCA
>CAMZLX010000145.1 GCA_947311795.1 uncultured Zetaproteobacteria bacterium | reverse complement strand
TGCCTTATACAGGTTAGTATAAACATCCATTTTCTTGGTCAATGCTTTCATCACCAAGTCATGGAAGGCATCACGTGTGCCTGAAGATGTTGGTGGGCCATAAAAGATAATAGGGCGGTGCGGCAATGATGCATCAATTTCGTTCCAATATTTGTATGGGTTTGGAATAAGCTTAGTGCCAGCTTTATTAGGCACTTCAGCCGCGACTGCCAAAAGAATATGTTTGCGGGTTAAGTTAATGGGTTTGTTTGTTTTAGATTGTGCAATGGCAATGCCATCAAAACCAATCACGACTTCAGTGATGTTGTTAACGCCGTTCTTGCCACATAACTCAAACTCACTTGGCTTCATACGGCGAGATGCGTTTGTAATGTCAGGTGTATTGCTATCGTGACCTGCGCAAAATAACTTCATACCCCCACCTGAGCCTGTGGATTCAATGATTGGGGTTTTGAAGCGCGTGGTTGCGCCAAGTTCTTCGGCAACATAGCTGGCGAAAGGGTATACTGTAGATGAGCCTACAATATGGATGTTGCTTTCTGCGTGAGCAGACGTGCCGGCGAATAAGCTAATGGAAGCTAATGCTGAGGCTAAGATGATTTTATTTTTCATCAGTGAACTCCTTGTTCGTTTTCTGTGATATGAGTATTCTACTTTTGTATTGTGACATCAATAAGACAGGTGAAGTGATAAAAAAACCACCTGTTGTATTGCAGGTGGCTTTCTTGATGATTACTCAAACGTTACAGTATGTAAATTATAGTTTAGAACTTAAATTGTGTGAATAAACCAGTGGTGGATTTTTCATTTGTTGTTGTGCTGCCACCAATTGCTGTGGTTTTGTCAAACACTAGAGAAATAATTACATTTTTATCAGCATGGTAATCCAATGAAATAACATTACGGTTTTCTTTGTCAGAGCCAGCGATGTCATAATCAGTTGTTTCATTGCGGAAATAACCACCAAAGTCACCAGAGCGTACCCAAGCCCATAATTCAGTGCCTTTAATAGTTTTTGAGGTATTTAAAAGTTCGTCGTCCACTTTGTTGCTAATCGCATTAAAACCGACACGATAAGATAAATCACCTTTGGCACCATAAGTTACCATGAATTGAGTCAGTGTGTTTTTGTTTTCAGCAGTGCCTGCTGCGAATTTACCCAAGTAACCTGAGCGATAACCCAAATCAACGGTTAAACCTTTGACAGGTGTGGTGCCAGCACGAAGCTCGATGTCTGTCTTTTCAGTTTTTCCAGTGTTGCCGTAGCCACCGCCATTGATTGAAACAACATCGTAAGAAAACATATCATTCTTACCAAATACACCAATACCAGCATCAGCAGAAGATGCCATTTTATGTGTATCGGTATAACTCTTAGCAATAAACCTATGTTTATTTAATTTATCAGCATAACCAATCCAAGGTGTGCCAATCATACCGAGTTTTACTTGAAACAAATCAGAGAATTTACCAGTAAGTTGAGCCTTTTTCAGAAATACATTGTTGTTCTTTTTAATTGTTCCATCATAGGCTGAGTCAAATGTTACTTTGGCTGACCAAGTATCATTAATTTTCTTTTTAGCAGTTAAATATGTGCGGCTGATATTGCCTGCAGTTTCATCAGGATTGCCTGTTGAAGCGTGTTTTGCGTAGTCAAAAAATACTTTGCCGCCAATTTGAACATCTTCAGCTTGCGCTGTTGTTGCTGTTACTGCAGTTGCAAGTGCAAGTGCTGTTAATACTTGTTTTTTCATGTTGCTACCCCTTGGTAAAATATATTCGGCTATTGAATGACCGAAAGTTTAATCTTGGGAGCCATGTTAGCAAGTTTTGTGACAGCAATATGACACCTGTTTTGTCGATGTGTTTTCAATCCATGTCATACCCATGTCATGAAAGCCATTACCGTGCCAAAGTAATATAAAAGGAGAAATAATATGAGAGAAGAGAATATAATGGGATATTCAGAAAATAATGTGATGGCAGAATCATTGATTGAGAGCAACTTGGACTTTCAAGCCTTTTGTGCATTGCCTTTGATGGCGAAACTTTCAGAGCGTGATGCGATGGTTATCTTTAGTTGTATGAAGAAGGTGACATTTGATGCGGGCGAAAAGGTGTATGCAGCGGGCGAAGTGGCTTCGCGCAAAATGACGCTCATTTTAGATGGTAAGGTTAGTGTGACCAATGAGAGTGGTTATAAGTTTAGCAGCTTAAGGCGCGGTGATGTGTTTGGTTTGTTTTCCTTTTTGGATGAAACACGACCGCATTCTGTTACGCTTACCGTAGAAAAAGATACAACAGCTTTGGTGTTGGAGCGTTCTTTATTTGATTTGATTGCTTTGGAAGAACCCAAGCTTGCACACAAGTTGATGCGGTTTATGTTTGGCTTGTTAAGTAAAAAAGCATCAGAGCTGGAAGTGGAATACGCGCATATGCATAGCTTTGCATTTGGTGGGAGGGTATAGATGGCAGCATTAAGCAAACATGTTCTGATTGTCGAAGATGATGCGCCGATTGCGCGCCTTATAGAAATTCACCTGCAAGCATCAGGACTTCAAACAACGGTTTGTGATGATGGTTTGGATGCACAAGAGCTATTGAAAAATAACCAGTATGACATGTTGGTGTTGGATAGGATGATTCCTGGCAAACGAGGGCTTGATTTGTTGCGTTGGTTGCGCGCGCAAGACAAAACAATGCTGTTGCCTGTGTTGATGGTCACCGCACTTTCGATGACGGACGAGCGTGTGCGTGGCTTAAATGAAGGTGCGGATGATTATTTGGGTAAACCCTTTGAGCCTGATGAGTTGGTTGCGCGTGTTGCAGCTTTATTGCGTCGCTCAACCAGCGTTGTCACTGAAACCTTTGATGATAAAGCCATCCAACTCGATGATGAAAGCATGGAAGTTAAAGTGGACGGCAAGCTGTTGGCGTTGCGCCCGTTGGAGTTTAAATTATTACAAACCATGATGGGTAAACCAGGGCGCGTTTTTTCTCGTGAGCAGTTGTTGGACACGGTTTGGGGCATGGACTCTTTTGTGGAGGAACGTACAGTGGATGCCACAGTAAAGCGATTGAGAAAAGAGCTTGCTACAGTGGGGCAGGGTGATGCTGTGCAAACCATTAGAGGCATGGGTTATAGGTTTCAAGCCAGCTCATGAGTTTATCCACATTTGTCTTGCTATGTTTAGTCTGTCTTGTTGCATGGTATATTTATCAGTATAAAAAAACGTCTGCAGTACTTGAAGATAAAGCGCAAGAGCTGCAAACCTTAAACCAAAAGTATGAAGCACTTCAGAAAACACTGCTCAAGCGAGGCAGGCGTTTGGATGTCTTGCTCTCCAGTGTGTCCGAAGTGGTGTTGCGCGTGGATAAACAAGGGCGCGTATTGGGCGGCAACACACAGGCTGAAATGTTGTTTGGGTTTACAAGAGTATCTGAACTTCCCCAGTCTATGCTTTTGTTTTATCGGGATAGTGAGTGGATTAAAGCTTTCCAGAATGCAGTCAGTAATTTGCCTGAGCAAAAGCAGTTGCCTGAAATGAAAATTAAAGGGCGCGTGCTGTTACCTAGGCTTGCAGCGTTGAGTGAAAGTGAAGCCCTGTTGCTGTGCATGGATGTGACGGCATATACCCAGCTCCAAAACAAACAACAAAACCTGCTTGAAAACCTCATGCACGACCTTAAAACACCTTTAACCTCTTTGCTGGGTTATGCGCGTAGCATTGAAGCGTTCGATAATGATAAAGCACTAAGGCATGAGGCGGCAACTGTGATTGCGCAGGAAGCCAAACATATCAATGATTTGATGAACAGTATGCTTGCACTTAATCAAATTGATTTGGAAGTGGAGCAGGGTGAGCAATGTGATTTGAATTTGGTTTTGGAACGTGTGAAGCAAAGTTTGGATTTTGCACTTAAACAAGAAGACATGCACTTTCAGCTCGAAACTCATCCAGCATCTGCTGTGGTTAAGCTTTCAGAAACCGATTGTTATCGTGTGTTGATGAATGTTGTCGAGAATGCTTTGAAATTTTCACCCAAAGGTTCGACCATTCGCTGTTTTGTTGAAGAAGAAGATAAGTATTTTGCAATATCCATCATCGACCAAGGTCATGGTATTCCTAAAAAGTTTTTGTCTCGCGTTACAGAGCGTTTTTACCGGGTGGATAAAGTGCGCGGGCGTGAGAAGGCGGAAGGGCATGGGCTGGGTCTTGCCATTGTGCAAGAAATTTTAGACCGTGATGGCGGTGTTTTACATATGGAAAACACAGAGCAAGGTGGGCTTTGTGTGCAGTTGATGTTGCCAAAGTAAGTGGTAAAAAAATGGTCGGGACGGCAAGATTTGAACTTGCGACCACCACACCCCCAGTGTGGTGCGCTACCAGGCTGCGCTACGCCCCGTTATTTTTGTTAAATATCTAAGAGTTGTTTAATACTTTCAAGTTCTTCACGAATAGTGTGAAGGCTTACAGTTGTATTGTTATGTTTGGCATCCACAATTTCTGCAAGGTCACCGCTGGCAATACGTTTTTTTGCACCACGAATGGTGAAGTTTAAATCATACAGCAGGTGTTTGATTTGTAACGCTGTGTACACATCCCTATGACGATAAAAGCGGCGATTACCACTTTTTTTAACAGGTTTGAGCTGTTTAAATTCAGTTTCCCAATAGCGAAGAACATGGGGTTCAATATGGCAAATATGGCTCACTTCACGGATAGAGAAGAAAAGCTTTTCGGGAAGCACTGGAATATGAATACCAGCATTTTCTAAAATTTTAAGTTGGGTGTTACTTTGTGCGCTCATATATGTTGGTTAGCTAAACTTCAGTCTTCTTGAAGCTGGTCTTTAACAAGTTGGCTGGCGCGGAATGTGACAACCTTTCTGGAATCAATGGTAATGCTTTCACCTGTTTTAGGGTTGCGGCCACGGCGTGCATTTTTAGCGCGAACGATAAAATGACCAAAACCAGAAATTTTTACATCTTCGCCGCGAGTAAGTACATCTTTGATTTCTTTGAGAACAATTTCAACAATTTCAGCAGACTCTTTCTTGGAAAGTCCTACGCGGTCACAAATAATGGTTGCGATTTCAGCTTTAGTCATAACTGCCTCAAAAGAATTGCTCATTAAACTAGCTTTTAGGTGCCTTCACCTAGAAACAGTATTAGCAAACGTAATAGAAGTGGTTGTTTTGTCAAGCCTTTTTAAAAAGGTGGCTCTGATAATGTGTGTTGTTTTAGCGCATAAACCTTGTCGCATGCGTTAGCAAAGGACTGGCTGTGAGTCACCATAATAACGGCAACATTTTGAGATTTGCATAAATCACGCATCATTGAAAAGACAGTGCTGGCTGTTGTTTCATCCAAATTTCCAGTGGGTTCATCAGCTAAGATAAGCTTGGGTTTGGTAATAACAGCACGGGCAACTGCAACACGCTGTGCTTCACCACCTGATAGGTGTGCTGGCGTATGTTGCGCACGATTGAAAAGCCCTAGCTGTTTTAATAAAGTTTCTGCTTGTTGCTGAGCGTAAAGCTTACTCTTTCCTTGAATAAGAAGGGGGAGTATAATATTTTCAAGCGCAGTTAATTCGGGAATAAGATGATGAGATTGGTAAATAAAACCAATGTGTTGACTACGAAGCTTTGCTAACTTTTTTTCATGTAGGTTTTGTATCTTTATGTCATCCAATAAGATTTCACCCGAGTCAGCTTGGTCTAAAGTGCCTAAGATTTGCAACAAGGTACTTTTCCCTGAACCTGATTCACCAATTATTGCAATAAAGTCACCTTGGAAAACTTCAAGATTCACATCTTTTAAGACCTCTAATTTACCTTGGGGTGTGGGGAACGATTTGTTTAGGTTATGTACAGAAAACACGTATTTATTCTTTTAGCTTTTGAATGGTGTTTTTTACACGTTGTTTTAAATATGCCTCAACCACTTTTTTAACTATAGGATACTGCTTGGCAATTTCAAGGAATTTTTCACTTGTTAAAACCATCAGTTCAACAGGACCTTGTGCGGTAACGGTAGCTGTTCTAGGCATTTTTGTCAGCATGGAGACTTCTCCAAAAAAGGAGCCTTCACCCAAAACACCCAATTCAATGGTTTTGGATATATTTTTGGTGGAAACTGTAACGCGACCAGAGCGAATAAGCATGAATGTGTTGTCCACATCACCTTCCCGAATGATCATGTCTCCATCTTTAAAGAAGGAGAAGCTAAATTGTTGTGCCAAAGGAACCCTAGCTTCGGTCGGAATGTTTTCGAAAACGGGTGTGATGGCTAAAATGCGTGCCAGCACACGATTCCGATAAAAATCTTCAATGGTTTCTGTCATAGAAGGGTATTTTTTTACCCATTCATCAAAGGTTTTCCGGTTGAGTAATAAAAGGTTGCCATCAGTTTCAGCAACAGCAGATTCGTTATGTTTTTTGTTATCCATGAATGCCATGGCACCAAAAAAATCACCTTCGTGAAGTTTGGAAAAGGTATGGGTTTTACCCCGCGAGTCTCTAGTGTTGAGATGGATGGAACCCATGCCGATGATGTATAAGTTATCCCCTCTATCCCCTTGTTTGTATAAGGTATCACCAGCTGAAAAATCTTTAAGTTCTAGTGATTCAATAAAGTCATCCAACTCTTGACCAGAAAGCCCTGACAACAATGGTGTACGTTCTAAACTTTTATTGTTTTTTGAATGAATTTTAGCAATATCAGAAGAAATAACTGTGCTTAATGCCCAGTCTTCTCCTCGCTCTTCGGATAAGTTGCGCAGCTTTTCTTTGATAGATGTTTGTTCAGGGTCTAAACGGAGAATAAGTTTGTTGATGGCAATGGCTTGCACCACAAAACCTTCATCTGCATACTGTTTAGCAATTTTTGTATAATCCTGTATCGCACTTTTGAGATCGCCTGTTTTTTCTTTCATTTCAGCGAGTTTGGTAAAAGAACGTAAATCAGCAGGGTCTTCTTTATGGATTTCAGTGTATAACTTTAGAGCAGCATCATGTTTGCCAGCTAGAATGGCTTTTCTAGCTTTTGTTTTTAGAGCATCTAAAGACATGAACTGACTCCTTATTCATAACGCAAAGCTTCCGCAGGTGGTACTTTAGCAGCTCGCCAAGCAGGGTAAAGCGTTGCTAAAATACCCATGAGTAAACTCATGATAGCCACTGAAATAATGGATGTGCTATCCAACATGGCTGGGACATGGTCAATATAATAAACATCTCCTGATAAAAAGGTAGTATGGCTGACTTTTTCAATCCATGCAACAATAGCTTCTAACTTTAAGGATAATAAAATACCAGCTACAACACCAGTTAAGGTGCCAAGGCTGCTTAGTGTAATACCCATTAACAAAAATATGCGAATGATTGAAGCGTGTGATGCACCAATTGTTTTTAAAATGGCAATTTCTTTGCGTTTTTCCATCACAACCATGACCAAGGATGAAACCATGTTAAAAATAGCAACGACCACAATGAGAAATAGGATGATGCTCATGGCGGTGCGCTCCATTTTAAGCGCTTGAAAGAAAGATGCATGGCGATGCTGCCAGTCGGTTACCCAAGCCGATGCAGGAAGCAACATACGAACACTTTTGGCAACATCACTGGCAAAGTCGCGGCTATCCAAATGAAGCTCGATACCTGTCACTTCATCACCTAAGCGGTTTAAGCGTTGCACAGCCAACATGGATGTCATAATTAAACCTACGTCATATTCATAAAACCCTGAGTCAAAAATGCCTACAACTTTGAAAGCACGCATACGGGGTGATGCACCCATGGGGCTTATGCCCGAAGCAGGGGATAACAAACGGATAGAGTCACCCACGCTGGCGCCAAGCTTATGTGCCAAATCTTTACCAATCACAGCTTCAAAAACAGGGGTGTTGTTGCTGGGTATATTTAGAAAACGACCTTTGCTGATAAACTTAGCGATGGTCGTATCATGCTCAATATCAATGCCCTTGAGGATTGCACCTGTGGACTTATGCCTATGGTTAGCAAGGGTTTGCGTCGAGATATAGGGTAATGCTTGTTTGACATGAGGGGCTGTTTTAACGATAGCCAACCAGTCTTGCCACTCGGCAAAAGTATCGCCAGGACCTTGAATTTCGACATGAGAAGAAAACCCTAAAATTTTATCTCGGATTTCTGTGGCAACACCGTTCATCACCGACATCACAACAATTAATGTCATCACACCAATCGCCATACCTACGGCAGAACTCCAGCCAATAAGTGAAGCAAAACGTTCACCACGCTGTGAACGTAAATAGCGAAGGGCTAGAAGAAATTCAAAGCGTTGAAACAAAATGTTAGCTTAAGTAGCGCAGGTATAGGTAGGCATGAGATACAGCAATACTCATAATCATGAGTATAAAGGCATGTTTCATGAATTGTAGGAAATAGATGGGATGACCTGCGCGTTGCGCAAAACCTGCAACAATCAAGTTGGCTGATGCGCCAATCAATGAACCATTACCACCCAAACATGCACCCAATGCCAATGCCCACCAAATGGGAACAATGGCTTCTGGACCACCAAACGTGTCAGCCATGGAATGCACCAAAGGAATCATGGTGGCAACAAAAGGAATGTTATCAATCAATGCTGAAGCAATGGCAGAAACCCATAAAATTGCACCAACAGTGGCATTAAAGTCACTATTGGTCAGTTCGATGGTTTTTTGCCCCAACATGGCAATCACACCCGTGTGTTCGACACCCGTGACAATAATAAATAGACCAACAAAGAAGAAGATGGTTGTCCATTCCACTTCAGCCATCACACCTTCATAGGCATGATCTTTTTCGTGTACCGACTGTCCAAATGTTTGTAGTAATAGTAGTAGCGCAGCACCAAACATGGCAATGGTTGCAGGCTCTAAGTGAAAAGAATGAGCAACAGAAAACCCGCCAATGACGGCTGCAAGTACAAAAAGGCATTTTTTAAGTAAAGGTATGTCTTTAAGGGCTTCATTTTCATTAAATTGCATAATCAATGCTTTTTTCTCATCTGTTGCGGATAGGTCTCGCCCAAACATAAACCATATCACACCTAGGGTAAGTAAGAATATAAGTGGCGTAATTGGCGCAAGGTTAACGATGAAGTCCATGAAGCTTAGGTTGGCAGCAGAACCAATCATAATGTTTGGTGGGTCTCCAATTAAAGTTGATGCACCACCAATATTCGATGAAAATATTTGTGCAAATAAATATGGGTAGGGCCGCACACCCAACGCATCAGTAATCAAAAGGGTGACCGGAGCAATCAGTAATACAGTGGTCACGTTGTCTAAGAATGCTGAAAAGACAGCGGTAACAATAGAAAGCATAACCAAAATGCCCCACGGGCTGCCTTTAACCGCCTTTGCAGCCTTGATAGCAACATATTGAAACATACCTGTCTTTTGACTGATGGTGACAATCACCATCATACCTGTGAGTAAACCAATAGTATTGAAATCAATACCAGCGACAGCTTGTTGCTGAGTAATAACACCACATAAAATCATTAACCCTGCACCCATCAGGGAGAGTACAGCACGATTGAATTTTTCTGCCATAATAATGGCATAAACAATCAAGAGAATGGTCACAGCAACCCAAGTTGGGTCTAAGCCAAAAATAACCGATGCTTGGTGAACTTCAGCATTATGCATCATTAACCTCACTTGCATGTTCTTCTAACGCATCTAAAATATCACCAGAAGAAATAACACCAATAAGCTTGTTGTTGGCATCATTAATGAGGGCGTACTCATGTCCTCCATGTCCAACCAGCTTGGCGGCAATAGAAATAATCGAATCAGTATGTTCAATCATCAAAGGTTTGGTATTCATGACTTCAGAGACTGTCTTGCTTGAGGCTTTAGCATATTTCTTTCGTAAGATGCCCATGTCAGGCGCAAAAGAAATCTCATCCAAGTCGCCACTAATCAGATAATCAGGAACAACATGGCTCAAAATACAAAAACTTGAAACAATGCCAACGACCTGATGCGCATCATTCACAACAGGCAGCATGCGCAGCTTGGCATCATGCATGCGAACAATCACATCAGCAATGGGCTCATTTTCTTTTGTTGTGACCAGCTCGGTTACCATAATTTTTTCAGCAAACATGTGAACCTCGTTTAACTTTTTTATTCAGGGCGCATATGTGGAAACAGCAGCACATCACGAATAGAATGTTGCCCAGTCAACATCATGACCAATCTATCCACACCAATACCAACACCTGCAGCAGGCGGCATGCCAAACTCTAAAGCACGCAGGTAATCATCATCAATACCTGTTGCTTCAGCATCACCAGCAGCCTTGGCTTGCGCTTGCGCCACAAAACGGCTGCGTTGGTCATCTGGGTCATTTAATTCAGAGAACCCATTGGCAATTTCACGCCCTGCCACGAACAATTCAAACCTATCGGTGACGTTGTCATCTTCATTGTTGCGTCTTGCCAGTGGGGAAACATCCACAGGATAGTGGGTGATAAAAGTTGGTTGCGTAATTTTAGGCTCAACAAGCGCTTCAAATAATGCCAACAAATAATGCCCAGCTTTCCATGAAATCAAGGGTTTGAAGTCAGGAATTTCTTGTAAACAAACGGTGGCTAACAAGGCTTTATCGGTTTCATGACCGCGTAAATCAGGACGATGTTCAAACACAGATTCATCAAGGCGAATACGTTTGAAGGCTTGGCTAAAATCAATATCCACACCTTCCCATGATACTTGCTGTGCGTTAATACCTGATGCAATATCTTTAATTAAAGATTCTGTGGTATCCATGGCATTATTAAAGTCTGCGTAAGCTTGATAAAACTCAACCATGGTAAACTCAGGGTTGTGGGTTGCATCCAAACCTTCATTGCGGAAGTTGCGATTGATTTCAAACACACGTTCAAAACCGCCAACCAACAACCGTTTAAGGTATAACTCTGGCGCGATGCGCAAAGATAATTCCATATTTAAAGCATTGTGATGCGTGAAAAAGGGTTTGGCAGCTGCACCACCAGCTTGGGTTTGTAACATTGGTGTTTCTACTTCCATGAAATCTTTGGCTTCCAAACCATGCCTAAGCAAAGAGACAATTTTTGAGCGTGTGCGGAAGGTATCGCGTGATTCAGGTGTGACGATTAAATCTACGTACCGCTGGCGGTAGCGGGTTTCAATGTCGCTTAAACCTTGCATTTTGTCGGGAAGCGGGCGTAAACATTTGGTAATTATTTCGACTTGGAAAACTTTAATAGAAAGCTCGCCAGTTTTGGTGAAAAATAATGTGCCAGTTGCACCAATAATATCACCCAAATCCCACTTCTTTGTTGGATTGTAAACTTCTGCTCCACCCAAGTTGTCGCGGTTCAAGAACAGTTGCATATCACTGTTTTTGTCTTGAATTTTCACAAAGCTTGATTTGCCCATCACGCGATGCGCCATCACGCGCCCAGCAATGCTTACTTCAATACCTTTGTCCGCCAAAGATTCTTGGTCAACATCATCATATTGCTGATGCAAATCAAGTAGGCTTGCATTGCTACGCCAAGTGTTGGGGTATGCTTGCCCTAACTCACGCATGTTTACCAGCTTCTCGCGGCGCACACGGGTTTGTTCGGGAAGTTTATCTTTTTGCGCTTTCTTTTGTCCTTCTTGAGGAGCAGAAGTTTGTTCAGTCATATAATCAAACGCGACTGTTGATGTCTAGGTCAGAGAAGAAATAGTTGATTTCAATGGCAGCATTTTCTTCAGAGTCAGAGCCGTGAACAGCGTTAGCATCAATGGAGTCAGCATGGTCGGCGCGAATCGTGCCTTCTTCAGCTTCTTTAGGGTTGGTAGCGCCCATCAGTTGGCGGTTGAGTGCAACAGCATTTTTGCCTTCCAAACACATCGCCAGCACTGGGCCAGAACTCATGAATTCACACAGGTCTTTAAAGAAAGGGCGCTCTGCATGAACAGCATAAAATCCGCCTGCTTCTGCGTTGCTTAGGTGTGTCATGTTCATTGCGATAACGGATAAACCGTTTTCTTCAAAACGGCGAATGATGTCACCAATAACATTTTTTGCGACTGCATCTGGTTTAATAATGGAAAGTGTACGTTGAACTGCCATGCGAAATTACCTCGAAATTTTTTAACTTAATCCTACATCCACATGATGTAGGCGCTGCACTATAAGAGGGCTGTCGCCATTCTGCAATTAAGAAAAAATATTAGGGTATTTTAGCTGTGTTTCAGTGATGGCTTTTGAAAGTTTATCGAGGTTAGTTGGTTTTAATATAATAGTCATGTTAAGGGCTCCTGCTTGATTGATCTTTTCTGTTTCTCCGTAACCTGTCACCATCAATAATGGTAGGTTGGGGTTTAGTTTTCTAAGCGTTTTGGCTAAACCAATACCGTCCATATCCGGCATTTTAAAGTCTGTCACCACCATTTGGATGCTGTTTCTATTTTTGTCAAAAATTTTAATGGCTTCTTGTCCGTTTAATGATGTGATAACGCTGTGTCCCATGGCTTCTAGAAGCATTTGTTGTACATGCAGGACACTGGGTTGGTCGTCTACCAATAAAATAGTACAAGGTTGGGCTTGAAATTGAGATGCAGTGGCTGTTGGAGTAGCTTGCTTAAGCGTTGGTGAAACGTCACGTTGCTCTGTATGGAGAGGGAAACAAATGCTGATTTGCGTGCCTACACCAAGTTCAGAGCTAATGTCTAGCTTCCCACCGAGATTGTTCACAATACGTTTTACCATGGCTAAGCCAAGCCCGGTTCCACCTTCGCTTTTGCGTGAAGTCCAGAAGTTTTCAGTGACTTTATGTAAGTCTTGTTCAGCAATGCCTTTGCCATTATCGGACACTGTGATATGAATAGACTCGGCATTTAAGCAAGTATTGTCTGCTTTATTGTGGCTTACATGAATAGCAATAGTGCCATGGTCTTTGTCCATGGCTTGTGCAGCATTGTTGACCAGGTTCATCAATATTTGTTCGAGCTCTGTTGTGGTCACTTGAATTGCAGGCAAGTTTTTTTCTATGTTACAATTTAATTGAACATTGACAGGCAACTGAAGGCGAAGCAATGAAAAAATACTTTTTAAATCGTTAGTGATTTCTCTTTTTTCGCTGCTTTCGATGGACTGCCCAGAGCTACTGAGTTGAAGCAGTTCAGTGATGGTATCAGACCCACGCTCACTGGCATCAATAATAACATCCAACTGTTTGACAGCTGCTTTATCTTCAATGGTAAATTGAAGCGCTTCTGCTGTTCCTATAATACTGGTTAACACATTACGGAAGTCATGCACAATACCGGCAACTAAAGTACTCATGTAACCTTCATGAACATGGGCTTGCATTTCAGCATACTGATTCTCGGAATGTGAAATATCGAACAAAAAGCAGATGCCAATATACTGCTCTAGCCATTTAATTTTAGAAGTAACGCATATCAGCTTGACGATACGACCATCTGCGCCTCGACTACGGATGTAGAAGTTATGATTCTTATTAATTTCCCGTGTATTTAAGGTGTCAAAACAAACAGACAACATTTCTTCTTCATCTTCAATCATTACCAAGCGATTAATAGGTTTGCCAATTAAGCTCTTGTTATCTTCTGCGAACATGGCATGACAGGCAAGGTTGGCAAATCGAATATAAATATCATCATCACGTTTTTCATAAGTAAAAGTAGGTAAAGAGCTAAGGTTAAGTAACTCTAATGCACCAGTTTGGGTAACCAAGGATGTGACCTTATTTTCCATTCGTGGTAAAAATGATGATATGAAAACAAGAAGAAAAGCAAAAGAAAATGTAGCTAGTAAAGCTGTATGCATATTTTGGACGTAAAAAATAGCAAACAGTAATGCCGCTATGAAAATAACCACACTTGCACGCAAGTACCATGATTGTTTTTTCACCAACAATGAATAGGGAAAATACCTAAGCAGCCAAGCGGTTACGGGTCTCATACGATGTGTTTTATCCCTGCTGCGACAAGAAACGCTCTGCATCAAGTGCTGCTTTACAGCCTTCACCCGCAGAAGTAATGGCTTGGCGATATACAGGGTCGGCAATATCACCTGCAGCAAACACACCCTCAACTGATGTTGCTGTCGTTTTGCCTTGCGTGATGAGATAACCTGTATCATCCATATCAAGCTGACCTTGGGCAAAACCACTGTTGGGTTTATGACCAATAGCAATAAATACACCATGCACACTTAACTCTTTGCTGCTGTCATCTTGTGTGGAGCGAAGGCGTACACCTGTGACCCCTGTGTCATCACCCAAAACTTCATCCAACACATGATTCCATTCGATATTTACATTTTCCAAGCTCATGAGCTTGTCTTGCATGATTTTTTCAGCGCGCAATGCATCACGGCGGTGGACTAAGGTTACTGTTTTGCAAATATTGGCTAAATAAATGGCTTCTTCCACAGCCGTGTCACCACCACCAACCACAATTACATCTTGGTTGCGGTAAAAGAAACCATCACATGTCGCACATGCCGATACACCTTTGCCATTAAAGGTTTCTTCGGACTCCAAACCCAAATACATGGCTGATGCACCCGTGGCTATAATCAATGCATCACAAGTGTATTCGCCATCATCACCTGATAATTTGAATGGGCGAGATGATAAATCGGATGAATTGATGTGGTCCCAAATCATTTCTGTGCCAAAGCGTTCTGCCTGTGCTTTAAAATCTTCCATCATTTCAGGGCCTTGCACGCCATCTTTATAACCAGGGTAGTTGTCCACATCTGTCGTTGTGGTGAGTTGTCCGCCGGGTTGGATACCTTGTATTATGACAGGTTTAAGGTTGGCGCGTGCGGCATAAATCGCAGCGGTGTAACCCGCAGGGCCAGAACCAAGAATAATTAAATGATGATGTTGTGTTTCGTTGCTCATGATGCATAACCTTTGAATAGATATTATAAAAGAGGCATAGCATACACAGAATAGTGCATGATGAGCAATGATTTTTACGAGAAAAAACTTCCGTGTTTAATCAAAAAGGTGGCGCACCTTATAACCCAAGCTTCCGACAAGCCCACGTTCTTTTGGTGATACTTCGTAAAGCGTGCTCACACCAACACCTTTAAGCGTTAAGTTGCGAGGTTTTCCAATCACAATATCGTCGGAGTAGTCACGGATTTTGGTGTGAATTAAGCCATACACAATTTCATCAATAAGCACTTGATTGGTGCGAGCAATTCCTTCAATTCTTGCGCCTTTGTCCATGGCATGACCAATATAATCTTTGGCAATGCCAGGAATTTCTTTTACATAACCACAAGTAATGCCAATGCGGCAATCCAACTTGCCGATCATAGGTTTTACTTTTTTACGTTCTTTATCCAAGCTTTGGGTAATAAGCATGGCGGCAAGGACGGCATCAATAGCCGTTTCAAATACAGCCATCACGCCATCACCCAAACGTTTGACCACCAAACCATTGTGCCGCCCAACACCTTGCTCGCAAATATCGCAAAACATACGATTGCGCATAAAACCTTTGGTATGTCCCATTTCACGTTTGTATTGGGTGGAGCCAACCAAATCGGTAAACATAATGCATTTGTATTGGTCGGGTGTTGTGGCAATCACATTGGTTACGTCTTCAATAATCGCATCGAAGTCTATGGGTGTCATATCCACTTCATTCACGGGTCTAGGGTCGGCAAGTTTAGGTAGGGCTGATATTTGTTCGCTGACCATAATATCAAATTGTGATGCTTCGCTTACTTTTTCTTCATGTTTGATGGGTGTTACTTTCTTTTTGTTTGCTTGTTTGGTTACCATGGTATCACTCCCTTACGCGCTCAAATATTTTGCTTATCTTGAGGTTTAAGAAGTAACCAATATCACATATACTTAATCGGTGATGATTTTTGCCGCAGCTTTGAGCCCATCCACCGCCGCACTGACAATGCCGCCTGCATAACCTGCACCTTCACCCACAGGGTATAAGCCTTGAATAGAGACAGATTGCATGGATTTATCGCGGGTAATGCGCACAGGTGAGCTGGTGCGCGATTCCACGGCAAGCATATTGGCATGTTCGGATATGAAACCATTCATTTTTCTATCAAAAGCTTGAATACCTTGGCTTAATGGGTGACTTAACCAAGAAGGCAAAATATCTCGAATGTCTGCTGCTTCCACCGCAGGTTTGAAGCGCGAGTTGGCCAATGTGCCGCTGGGTTTGTTGTTGATAAAATCTGTGATTTTCATGGCAGGGGCTGCATAGGCTTGGCTTGTGGCGTTAAAGGTTTTTTCTTCTAATTCACGTTGCATACGAATGCCGCACAAGGGATCAGTGCCTAAACCATGTTTTTCAATATCGTTTGGGGTGATTTGCACCACGATGCCTGAATTGGCAAATGGGCTTGAGCGTTTGGCATTGCTCATACCGTTGACTGCCATTTTATTGGGTTCGGTGGGTGAGGGTAGAATCAAACCGCCTGGACACATGCAAAAGCTGAATACGCCGCGCTTGCCCATTGTTTCATCGGAAACCTGATGGGTTAAGCTGTATTCCGCTGCATGTAGCTTGGGATGTTTGGCGCTTTGCCCAAACTGGCAAGCATCCACCCAATCTTGTTCATGTTCGGTGCGCACACCTACTGCAAAGTCTTTGGCTTCGAGTTGTATGCCAATATCCTGCATATGTTCAAAGGTGTCTCGCGCTGAATGTCCAATGGCAAGCACCACATGGTTGGCTTGTAGTTCGCTGCCACTTGCAAGGCGCACACCTGTCATCTTACCTTCATGGAAAAGTAGGGAAGTCACTTTGCTTTCAAAGCGATAGTCCACACCTTGCTCAATCAAATAATGGCGCATGGCTTTGATGATGCGCACCAATCTGTCTGTGCCCAAGTGAGGGTGAGCTTCAATTAAAATGTCTTCCTTCGCACCAAACCGCACAAACTCTGCCAACACCCAGCGCACAAAAGGGTGTTTGATGCGGGTATAAAGCTTGCCGTCGGTGTATGTGCCAGCCCCACCTTCACCAAAACAAACATTGCTTTCAGGGTTTAACTCGCCGCGACTTCGAAGCCGACCAATATCTTTGAGCCGTGTTTCCACGGGTTTACCGCGCTCCAAAAGTGTGACTTGTTTGCCTGCTTCAATCAGTGCAAGGGCTGCAAACAACCCTGCAGGGCCAGCACCCACCACAATCACATGCTCAGCTTTGCCACCTTTGGTTTGCAAGCCTTCAGGTTTTTCAATGTGCAAACGTGATGTTACATCCTTTTGAATCTGCGGATGTGATTTGCTGGGTGGTTGAGCCACCTCACATTCAATGCTGCACACAAAATGCACATCGCTGCGTTTGCGCGCATCAATAGCTTTGCGCACGATGTTCCATGATTGAAGTGCTTCGGTTTTGATGCCCAATGCATCACAAATACGCTTACTTATATATGTATCGTGTTCATCCAAACCGATATTAAAATTGTTGAGGCGAATTAACATGCCGTGAAGCTAGCAGCATTGGAACATCGCTTGAAGCGCTATAAACCGTTATGCTTTGCCCTATGCCAGTATTGTTGAACTTGGACAAAGATATTTTACGCGAAGATTCACGGTTTATTTTCCTGAATAAACCTGCGGGTTTGGCGGTTCATGGTGTGATTCGTGCTGATTCGGGCGTTGAAAGCTTGGGTGTGATTGAACAATTGCGCAAAAGTCGACCTGATGCACCGTATTTGGAGCTTGCCCATCGCTTGGATAAAGCGACTTCGGGTGTGCTGGTGATTGCCAAGCGCAAAAGTGCGCTGCGGGCATTTCAAAAGCAGCAAGAAAATCGCGGCGTGGATAAACATTATACCGCCTTGGTCAAAGGCGTGTGGCAGGGTGGGCATAAGAAGGTGGATGCGCCGCTTTTGAAAAAGACGGATAAAGCGGGCAAGTGGACTGTGGTGGTGGATAAAGCCAAAGGCAAACGCGCTGTGTCTTATTTTTCACCTGTGCAAGTGTTGGATGATGCTTCGCTATTAAACATCAAAATCATCACAGGGCGCACCCATCAAATCAGGGTTCATGCAGCTTCCATCGGTTTCCCCATTGTTGGTGATGACAAATATGGCGATACTGCGTTTAATCAACAAAAGAAGGCGAGTCGCCTCATGCTTCATGCCCAATCGATTAAGTTTTCATTGCCTGATGTGGTGGATTATGATGTTCAGATAAAAGCGGGGTTTAATTCATTTTCCAATACCGTTGAATTTCAAGGTGTAAAAATGAAGTGACCCAAGTGATGAGCATGATCCTAATCAAATAATATAACCTTCCAAAAGGTTTAATCTCACCAAAGCTTAAGGATGTGCAAGTCATTAATAAAAAAGGACTATCTATAAAAGAACCGTTAATATTGTCTGTTATCTCGCCCAATGGGTAGTGTAATGCATGGAATAATTGGATGCTAAAATACTAAATCTCTGTCAAATAAACAGCCAGCGCACCACAAACATACCAAAAGCAATACACAGTTGGACTTACAGCCTCATTAGATGTTCAGTTGCAAGTCTGAACCCTTGTTATTTCCGATGTTACTACTATTTTCTGAGGAAATAATCGTTTTCATTTTCATTTCCAAACGCATATTGTTGGCAGAATCTGAGTAACGAAGTGCTTCAACATCATCGATTAGACCTTTCCCCCACATATTGAGTAATGCTTGATCAAAGGTTTGCATTTTATATTGCTCTCCAGCTTGCATTGCATTTTTGATGCCTGAGATGTCACCTTTAAGAATTAAGTCCATTATTCGTGGCGAGTTGATAAGAATTTCAATGGCAGCTATGCGACTATCATCCTTTGTCTTAACCAACCTTTGCGATAGAATGGCTTTAAGGTTCATGGATAGGTTCATATACACCTGTTGATGCTGTTCACTGGGAAAGAAATTAATGATGCGTTCTACAGCTTGGCTCGCATTATTGGCATGAAGTGTTGCCAACACCAGATGCCCTGTTTCAGCAAAAGAAATGGCGTGCTCCATGGTTTCATAATCGCGGATTTCACCAAGTAGAATCACATCAGGTGCTTGGCGCAATGTGTTTTTGAGTGCAGCTTGAAAAGATATGGTGTCTGAGCCAACTTCACGCTGGGTTACAAAGCATTTTTTGTGGGTATGCATAAACTCAACAGGGTCTTCAATGGTTATAATATGTCCGGCTTGATTGGTATTGCGCCAGTCTACAATAGCGGCAAGTGAGGTTGATTTCCCTGAGCCAGTGCCGCCGACCATCAATACCAAGCCACGTTTGGTCATGGCAATATCTTTAAAAATTTCAGGCAACTGTAAATCGTCAATGCTGGGTATTTCGGTAGTGATTTGACGAATAACCATACCAATGCTTCCACGCTGTCGATATATATTCACGCGAAACCTGCCCATGCCTGCAAATGCAGCTGAGACATTCATTTCCATACTGTTTGAAAATTCAACCTTCTGCTTTTCAGTCATCAGTTGGGCTGCCAATTTATCCATGGTGATGGGGCTAAAGTTTTCTTTGCCCATACGTTTAATCACGCCTTGGATACGGTAACCTGGTGGTGCACCTGCCATGAGATAAAGATCAGAGGCACCTTTATTCACCATCACCTGCAATAACTTCCGAATTGAAATGCCGTCTTCCATGTCCAAGCTCCTATAACATAAGGTCATAGGTAGCTAAGCAATTCTTTAGCCAAAATTTAAGGAAACTCAAAACAAGCCCATATTTTTCATTGAATCGCCAGATTTTGCAATTTCAGGAAGGTATAGATCAGGTGGATCTTGGTTTTTTCTTAAAACATGGGTATTTCCCATGTTTTAGGTGCACTTATCCTGTTGTAATCAGATTTTGGCTATGCAATAGGTTGGAGAACCCAAATAACATGAGTAGCCAAATTGTATTTTTCGCCAAACCACGATACCGAACTTTACTGTAACCAAAGAAGCACTTCACTCGGTAAAAAGGGTGTTTTACTTTTGCGCGTACCGATAATTTATCTTGTCCGGTAGTAAGTTCATTGGAGCATTTAAACATCACTTTGCGTTTGCTTGGTTGCTTGGCAATCTTCCACGCCACATCGCGCGCCTGATGTTCTTCACGTTTAGCCACGCCGACATAACCTGCATCGGCATACACATCCTCTTCTTCACCATGTAACACTGCATCGGTTTGTGTAATATCATGAGCATTCGCAGCAGTGGTCACTGCACTGTGAACAAGCCCTGATTTTTGATCGACACCAATATGCAGCTTCATGCCAAAGTGCCATTGATTTCCCTTTTTGGTTTGGTGCATTTAAGGGTCGCGTTTGCATTCTTTGTTTTTGGTAGAAGTTGGTGCAGATATAATAGAAGCATCAACAATCGTCCCTTCTGAAAAGGTCAAACCCTGTGCTTGAAGGTGGGCATTGATTGCTTTGAAAATAACCTGACCCAAATCATGTTTTTCCAAGAAGTGACGAAAGTTCAATATAGTCGTTTCATCAGGGGTAGCTTTGTTCAACTTCAAGCCTGCAAAGCGGCGCATGGATTCAATCTTATACAAGGAATCTTCCATCATCGGGTCAGACAAGTTAAAAATAACTGCATACAATGTGCGCGCAGCATGACAACAAGTGGATATGGTGGGCGACCATTGCCTTTCTTGGGATAATGCTTTGTAAGCTTGCGTTCCAACACCGACCAAGGAATAAGTCTATCCATTCGATTAAGAAATTCTTCACACAGTGCCACATGCTTTTTGTTCAAATACTCTATTTCAGAAAAACTCAGTTGACTCATGTTTAATTACCCCTCCAATGATATAGGAAAACTATAACACTTTTAGGAGGACTTGTTCAGAGTTGCCATAGTAGGATATACCATGCTGATGGACTAATTTATTGTCAACACAGTATCTTAATATCAACTATTGCTAATATAATCAACTATGGTTATCATTCGAGTATGGAAATGATACCCCAAGAAGAAATACAAACCGCAAGCGAAGGTCTTAAAGCGATTGCCCACGAAGTGCGTTTATCCGTGCTTTGTCATTTGATGAATGGTCCGATGTGCGTGCATGATTTGATTGAGCGCACAGGCTCATCACAATCCAACCTATCCCAGCATTTATCAAAAATGCGTATGATGGGCATCTTAACCAATGAGAAAAAAGGGCAGCAAGTGTATTACAGCATTGCCAATCCTGATTTTGAAAATCTTATTGTTGCGCTTCAAGGTATTTATTGCCCAGATGTTTGCGCTAAAAAATAATTTAACATTTAAACTAAAAAAGGAAAAGAGGTTTTAACATGTCAGTAGAACGTATTATTCATATTGTAGCAGGGTTTTTTATTGTGTTGTCCGTCGTGTTGTCGGGTGCGCCGCTTGGTGAACCAACATGGTTATGGTTCACCTTGTTTGTGGGTGCAAATTTATTTCAATCAGGTTTAACGCAGTGGTGCTTGATGGGCATTATCTTGAAAAAGCTTGGGCTTAAATCTGAATCTGCTTGTAAAACCTGCTAATCATGGCATGGGTTCAAGAAAATATCGTAACGGTTCTCATCCTACTGGTTGCGGCATGGATGGTGTGGACAAAGGTGGTAAGACCAAAAATGTTAGGCATTAAAAAGATGACAGCGGGGGCTTACCCCGACTTTAAAGACGAGCATACTTTGGTGGATGTGCGTTCAACAGGTGAATGGAATGGTGGTCATCCTGCCAATGCGATTCATATTCCATTGAATGAATTTGAGCAAAAGATGAACAAGCTTCCCAAGGATAAACCGCTGATTTTGATTTGTGCATCAGGTATGCGCTCATCCATGGCAGCAACCATGGCAGCTAAGGCAGGTTATCAAGATGTGTATAATTTCGCAGGTGGTTTTGGTAGCTGGTGTGCAGCGCAATTACCTAAGAAATAGTAAGTCCTAAGGAGTATCTATGTTTAAATATGTGATGGTACTTATGGTTGGTCTTGGCTTGGTGGCTTGCGACAATACACCGCCTCAAGGCTCATCATTGGCAACAGTGCAAGAAGCACATGAGGTGCTCAGCAAAGGTCAGGCAGCTGAACCATTTTTGTTTTTGGATGTGCGCTCGTCAGGTGAATATCTAAGTGGGCATGTTCCTGGTGCTAAAAATATTCCTGTTCAAGCGCTGGCAGAACATTTAGCGGAAGTACCTAAGGATAAAAAGGTGTTTGTGTATTGTGAATCAGGTGTTCGTTCAACACGCGCAACACAAATGTTGGTTGGTGCGGGTTTTACAAATATTATTAATATGAAAGCAAGTATGCGCGGTTGGCGTAATGCGGGTTTTGAAACTGAACGATAAAATTCATAGTATGATTGGATTGATATTGAGCTGCCACAAGGCAGCTCTTTTTTGCTTAAACCCCTAAAACTTACACGGCTATAAATTAGCATATTAGCTATTGCTAATCTAAAGGGCGGCGTTAAGATTCGCACTGTAAGTTAAATTAAATGGAGAGGCATCATGGAAATTTCAACAGTAGATTTTTACGAAAAAGTTAAAGCAAAAGACTTCGACCATTGGGTCGATGTGCGTACAGCAGAAGAGTTTGCAGCAGTTCGCGCTGACTCGGAGCACGTTAAGCATCATCCGCTTGATCAAATTGCATCATTAGACTTGCCAAAAGACGCAGTGATTTATTTGTCGTGCCGTTCTGGTGCGCGTTCAGGGCAGGCACAAGCATTTATGTTGCAAAACGGATATACCAATGTAACCAATGTTGCAGGTGGTATTATGGCATGGGAAGCGGCAGGCTTTCCAACTACACAAGGATAAGAGGAATAACCAATGAAAAAACAACTACAAATCATCATTGCAGCAGCAATGTTAACATTTTCAGGGCAGGCTATTGCATGTGGTATGGGCGAAGTGACAGATGCGGGGTATGAAAACGCATCATTAGCCCACGCTTACAAACACTGGAGCCAAGGCAAACATACAAAGATTCCATTTGTCTTTATTGATGTGCGCACGCCAGAAGAATATAAAGCAGGTCACGTGCCTGGTGCGGTGAATATTCCAGTATCTGAAATTGGAGACCGTTTGAACGAAGTGCCTAAAGACAAACAAGTGTATGTGTATTGTCGTTCTGGTAAACGTGCTGCGAAAGCCTCAACAGTTTTGGCGAAAGCAGGGTTTAATGTGGAAAACATCCCAGAAAGTATGCAGGGTTGGAAAGCAGCGGGTTACCCAATCGCAAAATAATCACAAGGCAGCCTGCATACCGTAGGCTGCCTTTTTTAGCAGCATAACATAAGG